>NZ_JBEZGQ010000139.1:0-12921 GCF_040650095.1 Actinoplanes sp. NPDC048791
GCGGCGTCGCGCAGGACCGACCGCGGCTCGGTCGGCAGCGCGTCGATGCGGGCGGCCAGGACCGCCGCGAGGTCGCGGGAGAGCAGCTGGCTGCCCATCGAACCGTCGGCGAGCTGCCACTTGCCGGCGGCGTTGGCGCCCACGGCCGGCATCAGCGCGCCGCGTTCCATCAGCAGCGTGACCAGCTCGGCCAGGTAGAACGGGTTGCCCTGGGCGGTGGCGAGCAGCCGGTCGGCGTCGCTCTGGGCCAGCTTGCCGCCGTTGAGATAGGAGGTGAGCAGCCGGGACGCGTCCGCACCGCGCAGTGGCGGCAGCGTGTGGATCTCGGCGTCGGCCAGCCGGGTCAGCGCGCCGGCGGTCAGGACCAGCTCCGGGCGGCCGAGCAGCAGCAGCACGACCGGGCCTTCGAGGCGCGACAGCACCGCGCCGAGCGCGTCGATCGTCTCGGCGGTCGCGTCGTGCAGATCATCGACGATGACGACCAGCGGCGTCTCCCGGGCCAGGGCGCTGAGCAGCCCGGCGACCGCGATCGGGATGGTCTCGGTCTCCGGGCGGGCGCCGCCGGTGGGCTGATATTCCGCGACGGCGGCCGGACCGACCGGGTTGGCCGGGGCCTCGCCGTAGCCGAGCAGCGCCAGCAGGCGGTCGATGTCGAGGTAGGGTGGCTCGCCGTCGCGGCTGAGCCGGGCGACGAGCTTGCGCAGCCGCTCCTCGACCACCGTGCGGTTCATCGTCGCGGCCACGTCCTTGGGCAGGCCGACGGACTTGCGCACGAGGTCGGCCAGCGGCGCGAAGCGGCGGCGCTCACCGAACGCCCGGCAGCGCGCCCGCAGCACCCGGGCCCCGGTGTGGGTGGCGAAGCGGCCCGCGCCGACGTCGTATCCGGCCGCCAGTCGCTTGACCTCGCCCGCGAACCGGGTCTTGCCGATGCCGGCCTCGGCCGTCATGACCATCACCCGGGGCGTGCCCGAGTCGATGACCTCGGCGAGCCGGCCGGACACCCGGCCCAGCTCGGTCTCGCGGCCCACGAACGGGGCCTCGTCGCCCAGACCCGACCGGGTGCCGGGTGCGTCGTGCAGACCGAGCAGCTCGTACGCCGGCACCGGCTCGCGCTTGCCCTTCAGCCGCAGCGCCCGCAGCTGCCGCCAGGAGGCGACGTGCCGGGTGCCGGCCGAGGTGCGGGACCCCGCGTAGACCGCACCGACCGCCGCAGCGTCGGCCAGCCGGGCTGCCGTGTTGACCGTGTCGCCGATGACCGTGTACTCGATCGAGGCCTGGATTCCGGAGACCACCTCGCCGGTGTTGAGCCCGACGCGCAGGCCCAGGGGGGCGCCGCCGCCGCGCTCGTCGTCCAGCACGCGACGGACCGCCCGCTGCATGCTCAGGGCGGCCCGGACCGCGCGCTCGGCGTCGTCCTCGTGCGCGACCGGCGCGCCGAAGACGGCCATGATCCCGTCGCCGGTGAGCTTGTCGACGTGCCCGCCGAAGGTCTTGACCGCGCCGGCCAGCGCGGCCAGCACACGGTCGGTCACGGCGCCCACACGCTCGGGATCCAGGTCCTCGGACCAGGACGTGAAGTCGGAGAGGTCGCCGAAGAGCACGGTGACGATCCGCCGCTCCGCCGCAGGCAGCGTGGCCGCGGCGGGCAGGGCGGCACCGCAGTTGTGGCAGAAACGGGCACCGGGAACGGCGACGGTTCCACACACAGGACAGGTCACAGGGGGTCCAACTGTTCCGGGGTGGGCTGTGATTCCCGCCTCAGGTAAGCGAGTTGCGCGCGCGCCGACCAAATCGCTGCGAAACGGACTCTCGGTGCGATGTCCGGGTAGACGACGTCGACGATCGCCTCGGCCGAGTCCGCCCCGGCCGCGATCGCGGCGCGGACCTGACCGAGCCGCTCCTGCCGGTGGGCCAGATAGGCCCGGGCCACCGCGGCGCAGTCGGAGAGCGCCGGCCCGTGCCCGGGCAACATCAGCACACCCTCGTACGCCGCCAGCCGCTCCAGACTCGTCAGGTAGGCCCCCAGGTCGCCGTCCGGCCAGGCCACCACGGTCGTGCCTCGCCCCAGGATGGTGTCGCCGGTGAAGACGGCCCGCTCGTCGCCGCACTCCACCAGGAAGCTGACCGAGTCTCGGGTGTGCCCGGGCGTATCCAGCACCTGGATCTCCAGGCCCTCGGCGTCGAGCTGCTCGTCGCGGCCCAGCGGCCCGGCGAGCACACCGTGCTTCGGATCAGCCGCCAGGACGTGGGTGCCACCGAGAAGCTCGGACAGGCGCGCAGCACCCTCCACATGGTCGCCATGACCGTGAGTGACGAGAATGAACAGGAACGGTCCGTGTCCGGCGATCCGGGCGAGATGTCCCTCGTCGAGCGGGCCGGGATCGATGACGATCCCGTGCTCGGCCCCCGGGGCGCGCAGCACCCAGGTGTTGGTGCCGTCCAGCGTCATCGGCCCGGCGTTGGGTGCACGCAGCAGCGTCACCCATGCCGGTAACTCCACGACCTCGGCGGCCCCCATGCACCGCATCGTACGTCGCGCCGCGCTGACCGTCCGGGGACCGGATGTGCGATCCGGTCACCGGCGGTCACGACGCGACGGCAAAACCACACGCGGTGAGGGGTCAGGCGATCTCGGCGATGACCTCGACCTCGACCGGCGCGCCCAGCGGCAGCTCGGAGACGCCGACGGCGCTGCGGGCGTGCCGGCCCAGCTCACCCAGCACGTCCCCGAAGAGGTTCGAGGCGCCGTTGACCACGGCGGGCTGGCCGGTGAAGCCCTCGGCCGACGCCACGAAGCCGGTCAGCTTGACGATCTTCACGAGCCGGCCCAGGCCGACCAGCGCGTCGATCGCCGCGAGGGCGTTCAGCGCGCAGTAGCGGGCCAGCTCGGTGCCCTGCTCGACGGTCACTTCGGCGCCGACCTTGCCGACGTACGGCAGCTTGCCGTCCACCATCGGCAGCTGGCCGGAGACGTAGACATAGTTGCCGGACTGCACGGCCGGCACGTACGACGCGAGCGGCGGCACGACCGACGGCAGCGTCAGCCCCAGCTCCGCGAGGCGGGCGTACGCGTCGGCGCCGCCCTCACCCGTCACCGGCGTGGTCACGACTTGGCCCGCTTCATGTACGCGATGAGCTGCTCGGAGTTGGGCCCGGGAACGACCTGCACCAGCTCCCAGCCGTCGTCACCCCAGTTGTCGAGGATCTGCTTGGTCGCGTGGACCAGCAGCGGCACGGTCACGTACTCCCACTTCTGCATTGCTCGTCCAGCTCCCTGTCACTCGTACGGGCTGCTCCGGGCGGCTGCCCGGCGACGGCGACAGCCTAGCCAGGCGGCCGGAGCTGCCTCGCGGCTGTCCGGATTTCGTTACGCTGAGCACCGGGGCGGCGCGGCCCCGACTCCGCCGGCCGAGGGGGCACGATGACGCAACCGCAGCAGGGCGAGACGGCGCGGCCCTCGTCGATCGCCGCCGCGGAGGCGCCCGCGTCCGACTTCATCGACGCCCCGCCCCCGGCCGAGCTGCCCGAATGGCCGCCGGTCGGCGCCTATCCCGGCGAGCCCGGCCACCCGGCTGAGCCCGCCACCGGTTTTGATGACACGCAGGTCCTCCCGGCGCAGCCCGCCGAGACCGAGGTGCTGATCGGTGAGCCGGTGTGGCATCAGCCGCCGCCGACCGAGCCGTTCCACGCCCGTCACGAGAAGCCCGGCGAGTGGCGCACCGAGCCGCCGCCGCATCTGGCCCTGGAGCACTCGCCGCCGGCCGAGGTGCAGCCCGGCGTGCAGCACGACCAGCCGACCGAGGCCATCCCGCTGAGCATGCTGCCGCACCCGTGGGAGGTGCCGTTCGACCCGCACGCCACCGAAACTGTGCTGCTCGACGCGCCGCGCAAGCACAAGCGCCCGTTCTGGGTGGCGGTGGCCCTGGTCCTCACTCTGCTGATCTTCGGCGGCGGCACGGTCTCGGCCTATCTGCTGCTGCGCGACGCCGAGAGCGGCAAGGGCGCGCCCGACCCGGCCACCGCGGTGAACAGGTTCATGACGGCGATCTACACCCAGCAGGACCCGAAGACCGCGGGGGACGTCGTCTGCCGCGAGGCGCGCGACGAGGAGAAGCTCAAGGCCCGGGTCGACCAGATCAAGGGGTACGCGAACGAGTACGACGCCCCCTCCTTCCGCTGGAACGACCCGGCCGTCTCGGGGCAGACCGACGAGAAGGCCACGGTCGGCGTGCAGCTCACGATGACCACCGACGACGAGAAGACGGCCCAGCAGCAGCTGACCTTCACCGTGGTCCGCAAGACCAGCTGGCTCGTGTGCGACGTGACCGGCTGAATTGACGCCGTACGCTCGATCTGTGGCAAGCAACGAGTGGCCGGCGCGCCTGCACGTCGTGACCGGCAAGGGTGGCACCGGCAAGACGACCGTGGCGGCGGCGCTCGCCCTCGGGCTGGCCGCGGGCGGTCACCGCACGCTGCTCGTCGAGGTCGAGGGCCGGCAGGGCATCGCCCAGCTGTTCGGCACCGATCCGCTGCCGTACGCGGAACGCCGGATCGCGACCCCGGCCCGCGGCGACGGCGAGGTCCGGGCGCTGGCGGTGGATCCCGAGGAGGCTCTGCTGGAGTACCTCGAGATGTTCTACCGGCTCGGCGCGGCCGGCCGCGCGCTGCGCAAGATCGGTGCGATCGACTTCGCCACCACCATCGCCCCCGGCCTGCGCGACGTCCTGCTCACCGGCAAGGTCAAAGAGGCGACGACCCGCTCGTCGGACGGCCGCCGGGTGTACGACGCGGTCGTGCTGGACGCGCCGCCGACCGGCCGGATCGGACGGTTCCTCAACGTCACGGCGGAGACCGCCAAGCTGGCCAAGATGGGTCCGATCAAGACCCAGAGCGACGGGGTCGCCTCGCTGCTGCGCTCCCCGATGACCGCCGTGCACGTGGTCACGCTGCTGGAGGAGATGCCGGTCCAGGAGAGCCTGGACGCGATCGGCGAGCTGTCCGCGCTGGGCATCCCGGTCGGCCGGATCATCGTCAACGGCGGCCGGCCGCCGCTGCTGGCCACCGGCCGGATCACCAAGACCGAGCTCAAGCGCGGCCTGGCCGCCGCCGGCCTGCCCACCGACGCCGCGACCGTCAACGGCCTGCACGCCGAGGCCCGGGCCCACCTGACCCGGCGGGAGCTGGAGGAGTCGCTGCGCTCGGAGCTGGCCGAGCTGGGCCGCCCGATGCTGGAGCTGCCGCTGCTGGCCGGCGGGGTGGACCTCGACGGGCTGCACGAGCTGGCCGACCTGCTGCTGAACGCCTGACCCGGCCGCTCCCCGGGGCGCGGCCGGAGTGTCTGACCCGCCACACACCGCAGTGCTGCACGCCGCGCGGGGGGCTACGAGTCAGTACGCTCGGAACGTGGCCGCTGATCAGACCGCCCCTCGCCTGGACGTCGACGCTCTGCTGGCCGATCCGGCCACCAGAATCGTGGTCTGCTGCGGCGCCGGTGGCGTGGGCAAGACCACCACGGCGGCGGCGCTCGGCCTCCGCGCGGCGGAGCAGCACGGCCGGCGCACGGTGGTGCTCACCATCGACCCGGCCCGCCGGCTCGCCCAGTCCATGGGCCTGACCGAGCTGGACAACACCCCCCGGCAGGTCAAGGGCATCGACACCGAGGCCACCGGCGGCGAGCTGCACGCCATGATGCTCGACATGAAGCGCACGTTCGACGAGGTCGTGCAGGCGCACACCTCGCCGCAGCGGGCCGCCGAGATCTTCGCCAACCCGTTCTACCAGGCCATGAGCTCGACCTTCTCCGGCACCCAGGAGTACATGGCGATGGAGAAGCTGGGCCAGCTGCGCGCGGGCGACGAGTGGGACCTGATCGTGGTCGACACTCCCCCGTCCCGCTCGGCGCTGGACTTCCTGGACGCCCCGGCCCGGCTGTCCCGCTTCCTGGACGGGCGGATGCTGCGCCTGCTGATGGCTCCGGCGCGCGGCGGCCGGAGCATGTTCAGCCTGGTCACCGCCTCGTTCGGGATCTTCTCGCGGGCGGTGCAGAAGATCCTCGGCGCGCAGCTGCTGACCGACCTGTCGGGCTTCGTGGCCGCACTGGACTCGATGTTCGGTGGCTTCCGGCAGCGCGCCGACGAGACGTACCGGATCCTGCAGGACCCGCAGACCGCGTTCCTGCTGGTCGCGGCCCCGGAGCGGGACGCGGTCCGGGAGGCCGCGTATTTCGCGGAACGGCTGGTCGCGGAGCGGATGCCGCTCGCCGGCCTGGTGCTCAACCGCACCCACGAGACCGCGTTGCCGACCGTGACCCCGGCCGAGGCCGAGGCGGCGGCCGCCGAGCTCGACGCGGCGGGTGATCAGCAGGCGACCGCGGACGCGCTGCGCATCCACGCGGCCCTGCTGCGGCAGATCGACCGGGAGGTACGGGTGGCGGCCACGTTCACCGAGGCCTTCCCGGACGTCCCGGCCGTCGCAGTGACAGCGCAGCCCGCCGACGTGCACGACGTCGACGGGCTCCGGACAATCGGTGCTGCCCTGTCCCGGGACCAGGTGTCCCGGTCCTGAAGGATCAGCGGGTGGAGACGAGCACCTTGTCGGCGCCCTTCTCCCGCAGAGCGGCTTCGAACATCTTCCGCCAGCTCGCCACGTGCGGGTGCCGGCGCAGCAGTGCGCGCCGCTCCCGCTCGGTCATGCCTCCCCAGACGCCGAACTCGATCCGGTTGTCCAGAGCGTCGGCCAGGCATTCGTAGCGGACCGGGCAGCTGCGGCAGATCCTCTTCGCCACGTTCTGCTCGGCGCCCTGCACGAACAGCGCGTCAGGGTCGCCACTCTGACATGCCGCCATACTGGGCCAGTCGCTGATCATCCCCATCTGTTCACGTCCCCCCTTGCTTCCCCTGACGCCGGCGGACTCATGTCCCCTCAAGTCACACAGGCGTCGTGCGATAGCTCGCCGGATCATCATGCTCTGTAGTCGGGCGATTACGCAACGTTGTCCCTCAAAAACGTATACCTCGGTAGTTCCGGGCATCCCGGGCTGACCGGACGGCGGGAAGTTCGCAAAAATTCTGGGAAAACGCCACGCGCCGGCGGCGGAACAGGCAGAATCATTCTGGGCGAACCGTGACCTTCTCGACACGCAGTCACGGGTATCTTTCGCGTACCCTGCTCAGGTGACCTCCTGGATGCGCAGACGCGATCACAACATCTTCGCCAACGCGACCTCGCTGCTGATCTGCGGCCTGCTCGCGGGCGTGGTGGTGGCCGCCGCGGCGTTCCCCGCCGTGGCCATGTCCGGCCTCGCGGCCAAGGCCGGCGGAGACACGTTCGCCAGCCTGCCGAGCGAGCTCAAGCAGGCGAGCGCCCCGCAGATCAGCCGGGTCTTCGCATCGGACAACAAGACGCTGATCTCGGCGTTCTACGACGAGTTCCGCAGCGAGGTCCGGCTGGCCGACATCTCGATCAACATGCAGAACGCGATCATCGCCGCCGAGGACCACGAGTTCTACAAACACAACGGCGTCGACATCAAGGGTGTCGCCCGGGCGTTCGTCAACAACAAGAGCGGCAAGTCCCAGCAGGGCGCCTCGACGCTGACGATGCAGTTCGTCCGGATGTCGCTGGCCTACTCGGCGACCAGCCCGCAAGAGGTCGTCGACGCCACCAAGGACACCCCCAAGCGCAAGATCAACGAAATGAAGTACGCGCTGCAGATCGAGAAGGATCTCTCCAAGCAGAAGATCCTCGAGGGCTACCTGAACAAGGCGCCCTTCGGCAACGGCTCGTACGGCATCTTCGCCGCCAGCCAGGTCTACTTCAGCAAGAAGCCCAAGGACCTCACGGTCGCCGAGTCCGCCCTGCTGGCCAGCATGGTCAAGGCCCCGACCGCGTTCAACCCGACCACCGCCAGCGGCTACCCGCAGGCGCTGGACCGCCGCAACTACGTCATCAAGCAGATGCAGGACCTCGGCTTCGTGACGCCGGCGGACGCCAAGAAGGCCACGGACACCAAGATCAGCCGTACGGTGAAGCGCCCCGGCAACGGCTGCGTCTCGGTGGCCAAGAACCACTGGGGCTTCTTCTGCGACTACTTCTACCGCTGGTGGCTGAGCCAGGACGCCTTCGGCGCGACCACGTACGACCGGGAGCGGCGCCTGAAGAGCGGCGGCTACCGCATCCAGACGTCGATGGACATCAAGGCGCAGCAGGCCGCCCGGGACAACATCGGCGAGCACATCTCGCAGAACAACCAGAACGCGCTGCTGCTGGCGGCCATCCAGCCCGGCACCGGCAAGGTCCGGGCGCTGGCGGCCAACCGCAAGTTCAAGCTGGACGACCCCGCGGACCCGAAGAACAAGATCTCCTCGGACCCGGCCAAGGCCCGCAAGAAGATCCGCGGCACGTACCCGAACACCACCAACCCGCTGCTCACCGGCGGCGGCGACATCACCGGCTACCAGGCCGGCTCGGTGTTCAAGATGTTCACCATGGTGGCCGCGCTGGAGAACGGCTACCCGCTGGCCTACTCGATCAACGCCCCGGCCAAGGCCGTCACCAAGTACCGGATCGCCCCGGGCCGGTCGACCTGCAACGGCATCTACTACTGCCCGAGCAACTCGGGCGGCAAGGCCGGCGGCGTCACGAACATGTGGACGGGCTTCAGCCGCTCCATCAACACGTTCTTCGTACCGCTGCAGGAACGGGTCGGCGCGGAGAAGGTCGTCGACGTCGCCCAGCGCTTCGGCGTGAAGTTCCGCACGAAGACGGACATCGACCTCGCGTCGAGCCGGGACGCCGCCCACCAGTGGGGTGCCTTCACCCTCGGCGTCTCGTCCTCGACCCCGCTGGAGATGGCCAACGCGTACGCGACGCTCGCCGGCGACGGCATGTACTGCGACCCGACCCCGGTGCAGCAGATCATCTCGCGGACCAACGAGAAGATCGACATCGGCAAGCCGCACTGCACCCGCGCCACGTCCCCTGACGTCGCTCGCGCGGCGCTGGACGCGGCCCGCTGCCCGGTGGGTGACAACGCCCAGCTCGGCAGCTGCGGCGGCAGCCGTACGGCCGGCGCGGCCCGCGGCATCATCGGGCACCCGATCTTCGGCAAGTCCGGCACCACCGACAACGACAAGACCGCCGCGCTGATCATCGGCAGCACCTCGCTGACGGTGGCCGGCTACCTGGTCAACCCCGACTACCAGAACCACAAGGACCGGATGTCGCACGGCATCGTGAACCCCGCGGTCTGGAACACGATGGCCGACTACATGCGGGGCAAACCCAGGGTCCAGTTCAAGAAGCCGGGCAGCTCGAAGATCTCGATCGGCGAGCAGCGCTCGATCCCAGGCGTGGAATGCGCAACGATCGCCGGCGCGATAGCCCGGGTGGAGAGCGCGGGCTTCACGGCCTCGGTGGGCCAGGAGGTCGAGTCGGACTGCCCGAAGGGCACGGCGGCGGGCACCAACCCGCCCAACCGGACGATCAAGAACGGCTACGTGAGCATCGAGATCAGCAAGGGCAAGGGCGACGACAAGCCCGAGGCTCCTGACAAGCCGAAGCCACCAGGACGACGGCGCTGAGCGACGACGGGCGGGCCACCTTCGGGTGGCCCGCCCGCTGCGTTCCCGGCGGTGTTTCGTCAGGCTTTGTCAGCTGAGCTGCTTGCGTACCGCTGCCGCCACCCGGCCGCCCTCGGCCCGGCCGGCCACCGCAGCCTGGGCCGCCTTCATGGCCGGGCCCATCTGGGCCTTGGCGGTGAAGCCGCCGGCCTGCAGCGCCCCCGCGACCAGCTCGGCGATCTCGTCGTCGGTGAGCTGCGCGGGCAGGTAGCGGTCCAGGATCTCGCCCTCGGCGTTCTCCTTCGCGGCCTGATCGGTGCGGCCGGCCCCAGCGAAGGCGGTCGCCGCCTCCCGGCGCTTCTTCGCCTCCTTGGTCAGCACGGCGAGCACCTCGTCGTCACTGAGCACCTTGGCGGCGTCCCCGGCCGTCTCGGCGTTGCGCACAGCGGTCAACGCCATCCGCAGCGTCGAGGTCGTCAGCTCGTCCCGGCTCTTCATGGCGGAGTGCAGGTCATCGTTCAGGCGGTCTTTCAACGTTCCCATGGACGCCCAAACTACTCTGGCCTCCATGCGCAAGCGTCCCTTTATCTCCCTGGCCGCCGGAGTGACCGCCGCCGGTGGTGCCGCCCTCGCCTACGCCTCGCTGATCGAACGCAACCTGTTCACCCTGCGCCGCATCGACGTCCCGGCGCTGGAACCGGACGCCGAACCGATGCGCATCCTGCACATCTCGGACCTGCACATGATGCCGGACCAGCGCCGCAAGCAGGCCTGGGTGGCCGCGCTGATCGGCACGGACCCGGACCTGGTGGTGGTCACCGGGGACAACATGGCCTCCCCCGAAGCGATCCCCGGCGTCCTGCGCGCCCTGGACCCGCTGCTGCACCTGCCCGGCGCCTTCGTCTTCGGCTCGAACGACTACCGCGGCCCGCTGTGGAAGAACCCGCTGCAGTACCTGCTGCCGGAACGCGAGTACGTGCAGGGCGTGGAACTGCCGGCGGAAGACCTGCGAGCAGCCTTCACCGACGCCGGCTGGACCGACCTGAACAACGCCCGAACCGTGATCAAAGCCGGCGGCCGCTCAGTGGAACTGGTCGGTGTCGACGACCCCCACGTGGACCGCGACGACTACCAGTCCGTGTCAGGGGCGGCCTCGGCGGGAGCGGACCTGCACATCGGCGTGACCCACACCCCGGCCTCCCGCGTCCTGGACCCGATGGCCGCAGACGGCTTCAACCTGCTGCTGGCCGGCCACACCCACGGCGGCCAGGTCTGCGTCCCCGGCTACGGAGCGCTGACCACGAACTGCGACCTCCCGACCGCGATGGCCAAGGGCCTGCATCGCTGGCCGGGCTCAGACGCCTGGCTGCACGTGTCGGCCGGCCTGGGCACCCACCCGACGGCGCCGATCCGCTTCGCCTGCCGCCCGGAGGCCACGATCCTGACCCTGATCCCGCGCTGACCTGCGGTTTTACCGACTGGGGATACCGATTTCGCGACGGCCGAAGCGTCGGCTAGTATTGCTGAGCACGCTCGGGGTGTGGCGCAGCTTGGTAGCGCGCTTCGTTCGGGACGAAGAGGCCGTCGGTTCAAATCCGGCCACCCCGACCAGCACAAGGGCCGTTTTCCCTAGGGAAGACGGCCCTTGTTCATGTCTCCGGTCAGGCTCGTTGAGCCGGCGGCCAACGCCCATCGATGACCGCCGCCGCCCGGGCGCACGCGTCACATGAGGACCGGCCGGGTCTCCACAGGTGGCGATAGACCTCGACTTCCTCCTCGGGCAATTCACACAGGGTGGCGTCGCCGTCGAAAGCATGTTTCAGGCCGTTGTCGGCGGCTTTGTGCATGCAGGCCGCCCATCGTCGTTCCGACACCGGGCTGTACGGAGCCGCGACCACCCATTGCCCGCCGTTCAGGCGCAGGAGTGCCTGACACCAGGCGCAGCGGTACGTAGCCACGTTGTTGTACAGGCGCACGTCGGACGTTCGAACGTGATCTTGCCGAGCTTGTCGAGGCGGGTCCTGTACGCCCGATCCACCTCAGTGCTGTCCTCACCCGGCAAGAACGGCGCGGCCGGCCTGTTGCGGCGGCGGGCTCCCCGTCGCCGGCACATTCGTCGGCGAAAGCGCCCGGAGAGCATCCTCCGGCAAGGCCGGCTCCTGCGACCAAGGCCAGAACAAAACACTGGTTAGGTCCATGTGAGCGCGGATAGGGCCAGCGCGAAAAGCACGCAAGTGGCCCCGGAGAGACCGCCGATCAGCAGCCACAGCGCCAGCGGGCGGGTACGCGGAACCAGCGCCGCCCCCAAAGCGACCAAAAGCGTGGCCGGGATGATGACCAGCTCAGCCCGGCTGAAGCGAGCGTAAGGAATCCCAGCCGCCTCGGAGCCTTCCGTCCAGGTGAACCAGACGGTGTGCGGCCACCACCAGTACCCGAGCACGACCAGATTCGGCGCGGCCCCGAGAAGGATCATCAGCCACCGGACGGGAGGCCCCGCTGACGGCCTCGCCTCCTCGGTCACAAGGGTCAAGTTAACCCAAGTCAGGGCCGGTCCCCCGAAGGAAACCGGCCCTGACCGCAGAACTCACTTACAGGCGAGGTCCTGAGCCGGAAGCTCACCCACCGTCAGGTACGCCTCAAGCGCCCCCATCGCACAAGCACTAGGCCGAGGGTGAACCACCACCCCGTGCCCACCAGCATCAACAGTCACCAGCACCGCATCCGACCCCATAGCCCGCCGCATCCCCTGCGCCGTCCGCAGCGGCGTCGACGGATCCCGCTCGTTCTGCAGAATCAGCACGTTCCGCTTCCCCGTCTCTTTCACCACCGGCTCCGGCCCAGCCGGCCGCACCGCCCAGGCCGAGCAAGGCGCAACATTCGCCGGAGCCCCACCCATCAACGGATTAGCCGCCCGGTCAGCCGCCACATTTCGCGCGTACGCCCGGACATTCCGCGGCCAAGCCTTGTCCCCGCAGCTGTACGCCCACCCAGCCGAGAACAGGTTGTCCTGCGGCACATTCGCCAGCGTCCCGTGCTCGACCAGCCCATTGGCCAGCCCCGCCAGGAACGCCCGATCGCCGTCAGTGGCCCGCCCCGCCGCGACGTTCCCGGCGGCCCGCCACAGCTGTGCCATCGGCGCCGAGGCACCCATCAAACTCGCGTCGTTGTACGACAGCTGCCACGTGAACATCCGGACGAAGTTCCCGTTGATCGGCGCCTTCGTCTCGGCCAGCTTGACCGGCTTGCGATCGAGCGCGGCCGTCAACGGGACTGTCAAACGAACGGTGTAACTGCGGGTGTTAAGGGTTACTTGCGGGCCGCCGTGAGGCGGCCTTCGAAGGTCATCTCGAAGGCGTTCAGG
>NZ_JBEZGQ010000140.1:0-12855 GCF_040650095.1 Actinoplanes sp. NPDC048791
TCCGCGGCAAGGTGGCGGCGCCGGCGAGCGCGGCGCCCAAGGTCGTCGCGCCGGCCAGCAGCCGGCGACGTGGCAGGGCAGTCATCGTGAACCCCCGGTGATTGACTGAGGCCGATGACGCTATCGACCCGGCCGGAGCGGCGAATCACGCGAATACGGGACTGCGGTGCGGTCAGCGGAAGTCCCCGGCCTGGTCGTGAGCCCAGGCAGCGGAGGTCAGAGCGGCCGGCCCAGGAGCCCGGGCACGGCATCAACGGCCACGTCGGCGGGCAGCGTCGGCACGCTGCCCCGGGACTGCACCAACATGTCGACCAGCGGCCCGGGCAGGTGGGTCGCGTCGAGGTCATCCAGAAAGAATTGGTAGTTGTCTTCAGGTTTCAGCCCGCGCAACCGAAGGACACGACACCACCGCTGAGACGCCGATTGGAGCCGCCGGTGACCGACCACTACCCGCCGGTGTCCGGCGCCCAGTATCAGCCGCAATCCCCTGCTGGGTATGCCTATCCGGCAGCGTCTCAGGCGCCCGGTTACCCAGCGCCGCCCGGCTATGCCGCATACCGATACGGACCGCAGTTTCCATACCCGCCACCTACGAGACAGGCCCCCGGCTGGCTGCTGATCGTCCTGGTCACCTCGGTAGCCGGCATCATCGGACTGGCCCTGACGATCAGCCGTGCTGCGGAGGCTCGTCGTATGGGCCTGTCGACCTTTCGCTACTGGCTGGCCTGGGCCATCCCATTCGGCTTCTGGCTTCCCCTGGTCATCTACATCAACTTCGTCGCCCCCGGAGGCACAACCTGCTCCTGCTAGGCCGTGCGAAGAACACGGTCCCTGGCCGGAAAATTGCATGTGTCGCCGTTCTGCGCCCATTAGCCTCCCAGTTCATGGAGAGCACCACCTTTCGCACTGAACGCCTTCAGCTTCGCCCGGTGCGTGACGAGGACGTCGACCGGATCCTGCGGTACCGCAATCTGCCCGAAGTCACTCGTTGGCTACTACGCACGGAGGTCGACCCTGCGTCCTACCGGGCGGCGTGGCGGCACGCGGCGGAAGACCCCAATGACCACTGCAAGGCGGTCGTGCTTGAGGGTGTGGTCATCGGAACCGTCTCACTTGATGTGGTCGACGGTATGGGTCAGCCCGGCATGCCACCGCGTACGGAGGCCGAACTCGGCTACATCTTCGATCCGGCCTACAACGGCCATGGCTACGCCACCGAGGCGGTGACGGCAATGGTGGCGTACGCGTTCGACCGGTTGGGCCTGCGGCGGATCACTGCCGGCTGCTTCGCCGACAACCTTGCCTCGGTCAGGATCCTCGAGAAGGTCGGCATGCGTCGTGAGCAGCACGGCGTCGGCGACTCCTGGCACGCCGAGCTGGGCTGGCTCGACGGCAACACGTACGCCCTGCTCGCCGAGACGTGGGACTCGGCTACTTGTTGACTGGTGGCACGACCCCGGCCGGGTGGTCGCCGGTCAGTCCGGGAACGGGAACCGGCTGCGAAGGCCGGTGAGCAGGTCGTGTGCCTGACCCTCGCAGGTTGCCTCTGCGTGGCTGAACGCGTCGACGACCGCCTCCAGCGGATCGTCGTTCACTGCGGCGAAGAGTGCCGGAACGGCGAACGACGGCCGGTGCCTGGCTCCTTGCGACGCATCGAACGGCACCGGACCCGACCCGTTGAAGCCGGTCCACAGCAGCGGGAACACCGCTTCCGGGGACGTGAACGGTTCCGGTAGCGGCTCACCGCGGTCCATGGCGGTCAGCGCCGGACGGACCCAGCCGATCTCGTCCATCCCGGCCACTTCAAAAGCCCGGCGGGCCAGCCACCGGGCGGCGGCCCGCTGCACCGCGGGATCCCATCCGTCGAAGACGTCCAGCAGGTCCCGATGATGCTGGGCCACACCCAGCACATTCCCGCCCAGCTGCCGCAGCCGATCCGACGGCGGTCTATCGCCCCACGCCCAAGCGTCGTACCGGTCTTCCTGGTTGCCTTCGCCCCAGTTGCCATGACCGCCGTCGTCGCGGTCCTCGCCGCTGTGCTCGGCCGCCGGCGGTGTCTCCCGGGCGACACCGTGCCAGTACGCGGCAATGCCGCTGGTCTGCCGCACGATCGTCTCCGCCGCCTGCTCGTCGGGCCACAGCTGCAGCAGATACCGGTCCACGGTCGGTTCCTCGGACATGACGGTGTCAGCGTCCCGGGCGGCGTCCATCCCGGCAGCGCAGTACCGCGCGCGCAGCGGGCCGGTGCCGGGTAGCCGGACGTCGAACGAGTCCTGGAACGACTGGACGCACATGTCCACCGACGGCGGGGTGAACGGCACGTCGACGATCTCCTCCCAGCCGGCCCCGGGTTCCGGTGCCGTGGCGTGCCACTCGATACGCAGCGGCACCCGGCCGGTGTGCAACCCGGTGATCATCGAGAGGACACCGGGGGTCGCGGCGCCGGCGAGCCCGTTCTGCTGACCCGCCCACGTGTCACCCAGGTCCGGGTACTCGTCACCGCCGGCCAGGAACATGAACCCGTAATGCACTGGCACGTCGGCGTCGAACAACACGATCATGACCTGATCGTGCCGGACCGTGCCCGGCCGCGCACCGGCGTCACCTGCATCGGTCTCCGCCTCGAGCCCCGGAGGGCACGCCGGCGGATGGTCGCCCGGCGCTTATCCCTTCCCCTGTGGCGCGTTCGCCGAGCCGCGCACGCCGACGCCGGTGCTGGGCGGCAGCGAGCAGTACGCCGCGGTGTTCAGCTTGGGGGCGGGCGTCATGTCGAGCCCGTTGCGGTACGTCGTTGCGCCGTACCCGCTGACGCATGGCGGCGGCTTGAAGAATGTGGTGACCAGCCCCATGTCGATACCGTCCGCGGTGATGGCCGTCGATCCGGCCGCCGCCACGGCCGGCAGCGTCACCAGTGCCTGCTCCAGCCCGTCGCGGCGGACCAGCGCGATGTCCGAGGTGGTGAGCAGGTTGCTCAGCAGCACGCCGAGGCCCGGATCGGTGTCGTCCAGCATCCCGCTCACCTGGTCGGCGGCCGCGGGGGCGGCGAGAATGAGGCGCCGCAGGTCCGGGTCGGAGCTGTCCAGTTGGGTGGCGAGCAGGTTCAGGTCATGACTGAACGAGCGCAGCGCATCGCTCGACTCCTGCTGCGTCCGGAGCACCACCTGACCGTTTTCGAGGAGCTGAGTCGTGGGACCGATGTTGTCCGACGCGGCCCGGGTCAGGTCGCCGGCGGTGTCCAGCAGGATCTGCAGGTTTCCGCCCTGGCCGGCCAGTGCCCGGTCCAGCTCGTCCACCACGGTGCGCAGGTCGTCCTTGGGTACGGAGGCGGCCAGGCCCGCCGCCGAGGTCAGCATCGTGGTGACCGGCAGCGGAAGCCGGGTGTCGGCGCGCTCGATGCGCGCTCCGGCGGCCAGGTACGGTCCGCCGTCGCTCTTCGGGCGCAGGTCGACGTACTGTTCCCCCACCGCCGACCGGTTGGCCACCACGGCCTGCACCGCGGCCGGGACGCGCGGCGCGGAATCATCGATCTTGAGGTCGGTCTCGATGCCGTCGGCGGTCAGCCGCATGGCGCCGACGCGTCCGACCGTCACCCCCCGGTAGGTCACCTCGGCATTGGTGAAGATGCCGCCGGACTCGCCCAGTTCGAGGTGGACCACGTAGTAGCCGCTGTGGCCGACATAGCGGCCCAGGTCGGCATAGCGCAGCCCGATGAAGCCGACCACGAGCACACCGAGGACGGCGAAAAGGACGATCTTGAGCTTCGCACCGAGTGTGAGCATCAGCCGGCACCTCCTGCGGATGGTTCCGACGAGGCCGAAGGTGTCGAGGGCCCGGGGGTCGAGGGCTCGGGCGTCGAGGCACTGGGTGGCGAGGAACTGGCCGGCGGCGATTCCGGTGCGGATGCCGAGGGCGGGACTGCCTGCGAGGGTGGGCCGATCTGCGATGGTGAGGTCGCCGTCGAGGGCGTGGTCCCCCACGGCGGAGTCGAACTGACGATGGGCAGCGGGAGTGGTGGAGCGCTGGCTCCGGGTGTGCTCGGCGTGGTCGAGGCCGGCGGGTGGCGGCCCTGAACCTTCCGCGCTGCGGCAGCGATGGCGTCGCCGGGCGTCAGCGGCGGGATCACGGTCGTGCCGGGCGCGGCGACCAGCGACAGATACACGTTGAGGTAGTCACCCTTGATCGTGTCGAGGGTGGCGTCGGTGAACGGGTAGGTCAACAAGATCTGCAGCGCCTGCGGCAGGGCCTGCCCGGCGTTGCTGAGCTGCCGCAGCACCGGGTCCAGCAACTTCAGGTCGGCCACGAGGTCGGCCTGGCTCCGCTCGATGGTGTCGACCGCCGTGTGGGACAGGGAGTCGAGCGACTGCAGCATCGTGACGAGCTCACCGCGCTGCTGTTCCAGCACCCGCAGCCCTGGGGCGAGGTCGTCCAGAATGGCGCCGATCTGCTGGTCTCGCTGGGCCAGCGCCCCCGAGAAGCGGTTGAGGGCGTCGATCGCGGCGGTGATGTCCGCTCGATTGTCGTCCAGACTGGACATGAGCGTGTCGATGTTCTTCAGCAGCGCCTTGATCTCCGGCTCGTTGCCGTCCAGCGCGTTGTTCAGCTCCACGGTGATGGTGCGCAGCTGGGCGATCCCGCCGCCGTTCAGGAGCATGGAGAGGGCGCCGAGGACCTCCTCCACCTCCGGGTTGCGGTTCGTCCGGGCCAACGGGATCTCGGCGCCGTCGCTCAGCGTCCCGGCACCGGAGCCGTCGGCGGGTGCAGCCAGCTGAACGTACTTCTCGCCCAGCAGGCTGGACTGGTGCAGGCGGGCCACGGCGTTGGCCGGCAGGCGGACGGATCCGTTGACGAGCATGGTGACCCGCGCGGTCCAGCTCCCGTCGGGCAGCTCGACCTTCGCCACCCGCCCGACCGGCACGTTGTTCACCCGTACCGCCGCATGGGGCACCAGATCGAGGACATCGGCGAAGTCGGCGACGACCCGGTACGGGTGCGGGCCGAGATCGGCGCCGCCGGGCAGCGGCAGGTCGGAAGCGCCGGAGAAGGCGCCCGGGCCGCAGCCGAAGAGCAGCATCACCACGGCGGGGAGGACGAGCAAGCGGGGCCGACGATTCATCAGCGGCCTCCCGGGGTGCCTTGGACGGTGCCCACCGGGGGTAGGGGCAGGGCGGGCGCCGTCGTGGACGGCACCGCTACGGGTGGCTGGTCCGGACCGAGCTCTCTCAGGTTCCCCCTTCCTTCGAAGGACCCGGTGGCCGGGTTGTAGGCGCCGACCACGTTGGTGAGCGCCAGCGGCGCCACGTCCAGGGCCTCTTCGAGCGAGGCGCGCTGCCGGAGCAGGGTGTCGGTGATCGAGGCCAGCTTGTCGACGTTCGATGTGATCCGGCCGCGGTTGTCCCGGATGAAGTCGCGCACCTGAAGCAGGGCGGTGGCGAGTTCGCGGAGCGCAGCGGCGAGTTCCTGCCGGTCGTCGGCGAGGAAGCCGGCCACGTCGCGCAGCTGGGTTTCCGCCTTGCGTACCTGGCCGTCGTTGTCCCTGAGCATGGCCGTGAAGCGCTCGAGGTTGGCGACGGTGTCGAACAAGTCTTCCTGAGAACCCGAAAGCGTACGGGTTGCCTTGCCGAGGTCCGCGATGCTGCTTCCCAGTGCTCTACCGTTGCCGTCCAGGTTGGCGGCGCCGGTCTCCAGGAGGTCGGACAGGGCGCCGGCACGGTTCGCGCCGTTCGGTCCCAGCGCCGTGGCCAGCCGGTTGAGACTCTCGTAGAGCTGGTCGAGCTCGACCGGCGTTGCGGTGCGCTCGACCGGTATCTCGTCGCCGTCGGTCATCTTCGCACCGCCGGTGTAGGCCGGGCTGAGCTGGACGTACCGGTCGCTGACGATGCTGGGCGCGACAACCGCGGCCAGCGCCCCGGCCGGCACCTCGACATCGCGGTCGATCGTGATCCCCACCCGTACCCGCGTGCCCTCTGGACTGACCGAGGTGATGGTACCGACCGGTACGCCGAGCACCCGCACGTCCGAGCCGGCGTACACGCCGACCGCCTCGCCGAAGTACGCGACGATGTGCTTGGTGCCGAAGTCGCGCATCACGAGCCAGGCCAGCGAGCCGGTGAAGACGACCAGCACCGCGAGACCGGCGGCGAGGATACGACCCGCCCGGTACGACGTCGGACTCATCGCGTGCTCCCTGTCCTCGGCGGCACACATCCGCTCGACGGCGCGGTGCCGGCCGGCCGGTACGAGTCGGGCACGAGGCCGCACAGGTACGCGTCGAACCAGCGACCGTTGCCGATGGCGTTGCCCACCATCCGGTAGTACGGCCCGGCCAGGGCGAGTGCCCGGGTGAGGTTGTCCTGGTTGCGCTGCAACACGTCGGTGACCCGGTCCAGAGCCGCCAGCGCCGGGCCCAGGGTCGCGGTGTTGTCGGCGACCAGCCCGGAGATCTGCACGGCCAGTTGCTCAGTGCCGGTCAGCAGCGCGCCGATCGCGTCGCGCCGTCGCTGGACCTCGGCCAGCAGCAGGTTGCCGTCGGCCAGCAGCGCCTGGAACTGCGCGTTGTCGTCGGCCAGTCGCCCCGTGATCTGCTTGGTCGCCGTCAGCAGCTGGGCCAGTTGCGTGTCCCGGGAGGAGATGGTGCGCGAGAGGTCGGACAGTCCCCGCACCGCCCCCTTCACCGAATCGGGCGTGTTGCGGAAGGTCTGCGCCATCGTGTCGAAGCTGCGGGCCAGCGCGTCCGTGTCGATCTGGCTGACGGTGTCCGACAGCTGCCCGAACGCCTCGGTGACGTCGAACGGCGAGGTCGTCCGGCTGACCGGGATGGTGGTCCGCGGGTTCTGCGATGCCCCGCCGAGCGGGTCGAGAGCGAGCACCTTGTCGCCGAGCAGGGTCTTGATCCGGATGGCCACGGTGCTGGTGTCGCCGACCCAGGTGTCCTTGACCCGGAAGTCGACCCGCACTATGCCGCCGTGCAGCGCCACGCGCGTAACGGTGCCCACCTTCACTCCGGCGACCCGCACTTCGTTGCCTGTGCGCAGTCCGGCCGCCTCGGTGAAGTCGGCGGTGTACGTGGTGCCGCCTCCGATGATCGGGAGGTTGTCGGCGTTGAACGCGAGCAGTGCGAGTGCGGCGGCCAGGACGAGGCCGAGTACGCCGGCGAGGACGGGATGGCGGCTGGGGCGGCTCATTGGCACCTCGCCTCGGTCACCGGGAGCCCGGTCGGCGGCGGACTACCGTCCGAGGTGGAGACGCCGCTGACCGTCGCTGAGCAGAGATAGAAGTTGAGCCACGAGCCGTACGAGGCGGTCCGGCCGATGTTCTCCATCTTCACCGGCAGGCGCTGCAGGAACGTGTCCAGCTCAGAGCCCTCCGACAGGGTGGCCGAGACCTTGCCGAGCGACACGATGTCCTGGCGCAGCGGCTCCCGTCCGCTCCGGAGCAGGCCGGCCGTGGTGGTGCTCAGATCGCCGATCGCGTCGATCGCCTGGCCGATGGGTTTCCGGTCCTGGGCGAGCCCGGAGACCAGCTCCTGGAGGGTGCTGATCAGTGCGGAGAGCTTGTCGCCGCGCGCGTTGACGGTGTTCAGGACCGCGTTGAGGTTGTCGATGACCTTGCCGATCACCTCGTCCTTGGCGGCCAGGGTGGAGGTCAGTGACGCCGTGTGGGCCAGCAGACTGTCGACGGTGGTGTCTTCGCCCTGCAGGACCTGGACGACCTCGTTGGCCAGCTGGTTGACGTCCTCGGGGGCCAGCGCCTGGAACAGCGGTTGGAAGCCGTTGAACAGCGCGGTGAGGTCCAGCGCCGGCGTGGTGCGCCCGAGCGGGATGGTCTGGTCGGGCGCCAGGATCTGACCGACCGGGCCCACGCCCTGGGCCAGCGTGATGTAGCGCTGCCCGACCAGGTTGCGGTATTTGATGGTGGCGGTCACCGAGGCCGGCAACGTACGCGCGACGTCGACGGTGAACCGCACCTCGGCCACCCGGCGGTCGACCACCCGGATGCCGGTCACCTGGCCGACCCGTACCCCGGCGATGCGGATGTCATCGCCGTCGGACAGGCCGGTCACATCGGTGAACTGGGCGCGGTAGGTCCGGGTCTCGCCAAGGCTCGTGTTGGCGATGCTCAGGCCGAGAACGGCCGTGGTGATCACGGTGACGACGGCGAACACGGTGCCCTTGATGGCCGGGCCGGCGATGCTCTTGGTCATGGTGTCAGCGTCACCTCGTTGCCGCGGAAGACCGGGCCGACCAGCAGGCTGCTCCACGGGGGCAGCGACCGCGGTGCCACGCCGAGCGAGGCGGCCATCAGCTCGTTGAGATACGCGCTCTCCTGCGGCGCGTTGGCCAGCCCATCCGGCGTGGGATAACAGGCAGGCCCGCTCTTGTCCCGGTACGCGGGGTCGTCTTTGCCGGGCAGGTACGCCCCACGCGACGGGGTGACGTGCAACCTCACGTGCAGTCCCGGCTCCGACGTACCCTTCCCCAGAGCCTTGTCCATGTCAGACACCGTGTCGGAGAGCTGTTGCAGGACACACGGAAACTCCGGCGCGTACTTGGCCAGCACGGCCAACGTCGGCCGGCTGTCGGCGGACAGCCGGATGACGGTTTCCCGGTTGTCCGCCAGGAACGAGTTCAGGTCACCTCCGGCCGAGGTCACCGAGGCGAAGAGCGTGCGGAGATTGTTCTGCTGCTCGACCAGGGTCCGGCTGGTGACGCTCAGGTGGGTCAGCGCATCGGTCAGGTCGGGTGCCGCGTCCGCGTAGCTGTTCACCACCTCCACCAGCCGGCTGATGTCCTCGTTCAGCTGTGGCAGCGAAGGTTCCAGCTCCGTCAGGTAGGCGTTGAGGTCACGCAGCGTCGTGCCGAGCTGGGCGCCCCGGCCGTCCAGCGCCTGAGCGATGGCGGTGAGCGTCACGGACAACTTGTGCGGCTGCACCGCCTGCAACAGGGGCAGCAGGTCCGCGAGGACCCGCTCCAGCTCGATCGCGTTGGCCGAGCGGTCCTGTGGGATGACCGCGTGCTCGGCCAGCCGGGCCGGGCCGGGCCGGCTGGGCAGGACCAGGGCGACGTATCGCTCGCCGAACAGTGTGGTCGGCAGCAGTTGGGCCGAGACGTCGGCCGGCAGCAGCGGGAACTGGTCGGGGCGCAGCGCCAGCTCCAGCCGGGCGCCGTCGCCGGTCGACGTGATCCGGCGGACCTCGCCCACCACGACGCCGCGCGCCTTCACCTCGGCACGGGGGTGCATGTTGTTGCCGGCGCTGGTGGTCTCCACGAAGACCATGGCCGCGGGGGTGAACCGCCCCTGATAGCGGGCGACGACAAGCCACACCAGCAGCACGATGACCGCGAGGAACGCGAACCCGGCCAGGCGGCGGCTCAGCATGATCATCAGCCGGTCACCTTCACCGTCGTGGTGGCTCCCCAGATCGCCAGGCTGAGGAAGAAGTCGGTCAGGCTGATCAGCACGATGGCATTGCGGACGGCGCGACCCACGGCAACTCCCACGCCGGCCGGGCCACCGCTCGCCCGGTAGCCGTAGTAGCAGTGGGTCAGGATCACCAGCACGCTGAAGACGAGCACCTTGCCGATCGACCACAGGACGTCCTGCGGCGGGAGGAACAGCGCGAAGTAGTGGTCGTAGGTGCCGGCGGACTGGCCGTTGAACAGGATGGTCGTCCACCGGGAGGCGGCATAGGAGCTGATCAGACCCATGCCGTACAGCGGGATGATGGCGATGAACCCGGCCAGCATCCGAGTGGTGACCAGGTAGGGCAGGCTGGGGATGCCCATCACCTCCAGCGCGTCCACCTCTTCGGAGATGCGCATCGCCCCGAGCTGGGCGGTGAAGCCGGCGCCGACCGTGGCGGACAGGGCCAGGCCGGCCACCAGGGGCGCGATCTCCCGGGTGTTGAAATACGCCGAGATGAAGCCGGTGAAGGCAGAGGTGCCGATCTGATCCATCGCGGCGTACCCCTGAAGTCCGACGACGGTGCCCGTGAACATGGTCATCGCGACCATCACGCCGACCGTGCCGCCGATCACGCCCAGACCGCCACTGCCGAAGGCGACCTCGGCCAGGAGACGCAGGATCTCCCTCGAATACCGGAACAACGCGCGAGGCACCCACAGCGCGACCCGCACGTAGAAGACGAGTGAGTCGCCCAGCGTGTCCACAGGGGACAAGATGCGGTCCGCCAACGACGGTCCCCGCGCGCCCGATGCGTGTGTCACCTCATGCACCCTTCGGCGGTACGACGCGCAGGTAGATGGCCGTGATCACCAGGTTGACGAAGAACAGCAGGAGGAAGGCCACTACGACGGACTGGTTCACCGCGTCGCCCACCCCCTTGGGGCCACCCTTGGCGGAGATTCCCCGGTTGGCCGCGACCACCCCGGCGATGAAGCCGAAGATGAGCGCCTTGATCTCGCTGACCCACAGGTCGGGCAGGTGCGCCAGGGCGGAGAAGCTGGCCAGGTACGCCCCTGGCGTGCCGTTCTGCATGATGACGTTGAAGAAGTACCCGCCGACGACACCGACGGTGGAGACCAGCCCGTTGAGCAGCATGGCGACGCCCATGGCGGCGTGCACCCGGGGCACGACCAGGCGCTGGACCGGCGAGATGCCCATCACCTCCATCGCATCCATCTCCTCCCGGATGGTGCGAGCGCCCAGGTCGGCGCAGATGGCCGAGCCACCGGCGCCGGCCACGAGCAGCGCGGTGACCAGCGGACTGGCCTGCTGGACGATGGCCAGCACGCTGGCCGCCCCGGTGAACGACTCCGCACCCAGCTGCCGGGTCAGCGAACCGACCTGCAGGGCGATGACCGCGCCGAACGGGATCGAGACCAGCGCCGCCGGGAGGATCGTCACGCTGGCGATGAACCAGAACTGCTCGACGGTCTCGCGGACCTGCGGCCGGGTGGTGAACGACATCCGGGCCACCTGAGCCGCCAGCGTGAACACCCGGCCGGTTTCAGCCAGTGCGTTCATGGGACACCTCATTGCGGCCGGCCAGGATGCCCTGCTGGGCCGCGGGTGGTAGCTCGTGCAGGATCCGCATCACCCGCTCCTGCCGACGCGCGGCCGCCTGCCGGTACGGCTGGCCCGGAGTCGGCGTCAGCTGCGGTACGACGCCGCGGACATCGTCCAGGTCGGGTTCATTCATCGCCTCCGCGGCGGTGGCCGCCGCGTCCTTCTCCTCGGACATACCGATGGGCCCGCTGCGCCGGCCGTTGAGAAACTGCGCCACCACCGGTTCGTCGCTGGTGAGCAGCACCTCGCGAGGGCCGAAGGTGACCAGTTGCCGGCGATACAGCATGCCGATGTTGTCCGGCACGGTCCGAGCCATCTGAATGTTGTGGGTGACGATCAGGATGGTCGCGTCGATCTGCGCGTTGAGGTCGATCAGCAGCTGTGACAGGTACGCGGTGCGCACCGGATCCAGCCCGGAGTCGGGTTCGTCGCACAGGATGAACTCGGGATCGAGGACCAGCGCGCGGGCCAGGCCGGCGCGCTTGCGCATACCGCCGGAGATCTCGCCGGGCAGCTTGGACTCGGCTCCGCTCAGGCCGACCATCGCCATCTTCTCCTCGACGATGGACCGGATCTGCCGTTCGTTGCGGCGGGTGTGTTCGCGCAGTGGGAAGGCGATGTTGTCGTACAGGTTCATCGAGCCGAACAGCGCGCCGTCCTGGAACATCACCCCCATCAGCCGCCGGGTGCGGTAGAGCTGGCGCTCCCGGCAGGAGACGATGTCCACGCCGTTGATCACGACGCGGCCGCGCTCGGGCCGGACGAGGCCGACGAGGGTTTTGAGGAAGACCGTCTTTCCGGTGCCGGAAGGACCGAGCATGACCGAGATCTCGCCGGCCGGCAGGGTCAATGAGACGTCTCGCCACACCGTGTGCCGACCGAAGGACTTCGTCAGACCGTCGGCCTCCACTTCGATGCCCATTACAGTCTCCGGCCTATCGGGGAGCAAGGTTACTCGGCAGTACGTTCTTGCCGGCACGTTACTTCCGGCAACATCACGGCACAAGACGACATCCGCCGGACGGCTGTTGCCCGGCCAAACTTGTCACAGATCGACAAGAGCCAATGCCAAGATTGTCAGTCGACGATAAAGGCGTCATCGTTGCGGCGCCGGTATCTCGGGCGGACATCCGTTGGCGCCGGCGGTCCCCGGGGAGCAGAGGTTCCCCTGGATCATCTTGACGTAGTTGTTCGGCCCCGACAGCGGCGCGGTGAACAACGGGTTCAGATCCTCCCCGTCGGCGCCCCGGCAGCCGGTAAACGCGGGGATGGTGGTCGTACCGGTAAGCGGTCCACCGCGGGCGACCGTGTAGCCGGTCGGCGGGATGGTGCTGTTGTCGCCCGATCCGACGAGGGTGAAGTTGTCGGTCTCCGGCGCGGTCGTGTGGCAGTCCGCCCCGGCCGCGAGCGGCACGCCGTTCACCTTGACGTCGGTGAGCCGGATCGAGATCCGGCCGGACAGCGTGGTCGAGACGAGGGTGTGCTGGCCGTTCTGCTGTGTCGTCTCGGCCGAGCCGATGATCGGAGCGAGCAGGCTGAGGTGCATGGTCGCGCTGACCGGCACGAAACCGAACGTCAGGAACGTCGCGGTGGCCGGCGGGAACTCCCCCTCGGACAGGCCCGGGGTGATCCCGTTCGGCTCCAGCATGAACTGGTAGTCGGTCACGGTGTGCCGGACGCCGCCACGGATCACGCACAGGCCGAGCGGGATGGTGGACGGCACGCAGAAGCTCCGGTTGGCGGTGATGACCACGCTGGCCAGGGCCGGGTCGGGCGAGCCGAGCAGGGCCGCGCCGTCCAGTTTGGTGACGTTGGAGTAGCCGACCACGT
>NZ_JBEZGQ010000141.1:0-12848 GCF_040650095.1 Actinoplanes sp. NPDC048791
CGAGGCCGACAAATCCCGGTGAAGACCCGAAGTCAGTCAGGCGATGGGTCAGACCCCGGCGGGAGGTGCTCATGAACATCATCTCTGTCAGGCGACCTCTTCGAGCACCCGGCTGCGTTCCCGCACCCGCATCCGGCCGGCCAGGGACAGGTAGACCAGGAAGCCGAGGGCCATCCCGATGAACCAGCTGTACTGGGCGGTGGTGTGCATGCCCGGCCCGCCGGTCCACAGCACCGGCACCATGGCCCCGACCGCGCCGATCGCCGTCGCGATGACGGCCGGCGGGTTGTAGCCCTTGTGGTAGAAGTAGCGGCCCTCGGGCGCCATGGTGAACATGTCGTCGACCACGACGTGCTGCTTGCGGACGAGGTAGAAGTCGGCGATCAGCACCCCGAACAGCGGGCCGATGAAGGCGCCCAGCGTCTCCAGCGTGTAGTGGATGACGTCGGGGTTGTTGTAGAGGTTCCACGGCGTGATCAGCACCGAACCGACGGCGGCGATCATGCCGCCGGCGCGCCAGCTGATCCGCTGCGGGCTGACGTTGGAGAAGTCGAACGCCGGCGAGATGAAGTTCGCGACGATGTTGATGCCGATGGTGGCGATGGTGAAGGTCAGCGCGCCGAGCACGATGGCGAAGGTGCTGTCGATGCGGGCCACGGTGGCCACCGGGTCGGTGATGAGCTCGCCGAAGACCGGGATGGTCAGCGACGACGTGACCACGACCAGGATCGAGAAGGCCAGGAAGTTCACCGGCAGGCCGAGCAGGTTGCCCCGCTTGACCGCCCGGAACGACCGGCCGTACCGGGAGAAGTCGCCGAAGTTGAGCATCGGCCCGGAGAAGTACGAGACCACCAGGGCGATCGCGCCCAGCATGACCGGGATGGCGCTGGCCCCGCTGTACTTGACCTCGCCGAGGTTCAGGTTGATGGCACCCCAGCCGGCTTTGTAGATGAGGTAGCCGGTCAGCACGATCATGACGACGTAGACGGCCGGCCCGCAGAAGTCGATGAACTTGCGGATCGTCTCCATGCCGGTCCAGAAGACCGCGGCCTGCAGGACCCAGAGCACGGCGTAGGTGCACCAGCCGAGCAGCGGCAGGCCGAGGAAGCCGTACTGGTTGACGTCCGCGTACGGCATCAGATCGGGGAAGAGCTTGAGCACCACGACGTCCAGCGCCGCCGAGGCGAGGTAGGTCTGGATGCCGTACCAGGCGACGGCGATCGCGCCGCGGATGATGGCCGGCACGTTCGCGCCGAGGACCCCGAAGACCGTGCGGCAGATCACCGGGTACGGCACCCCGGTCTGCTGCGACGGCTTGGCGACCAGGTTGCAGAAGAAGTAGACGATCGAGATGCCGACCAGCAACGAGACGAGCACCTGCCAGCTGGACAGGCCCAGCGCGAAGAGGCTGCCGGCGGTGACGTACCCGCCGACGCTGTGCACATCGGACATCCAGAACGCGAAGATGTTGTACGAGCCCCAGCTCTGCTTGCGCAGCGGGGCGAGGTCCTCGTTGGTGAGCCGGGGGTCGTACCCGGGCTTGATCTCTCCCGAACCGACCGGCATGCCGGCGGCTTCGACGAGATCCGAACTCTTGGCGACAGTGGTCTCGGCCATGCCCACTCCTGGGGTCGAGCGGCTTCGTTGCGGCTCACGCTAGGAACGGGCTGTTTCGCGGTGATGAGCGGAGAGATATATCTATCCCTGACTGCGCTCGCCCTCGGTGAACAGCCCGGTGTCCCGGGGCAGGCGGGCGATGCAGGCCTGCAGACGCTGGTGGTGCGCCGTGCAGACCGCGATGAGCCCGTCGGTGTCCCGGGCGGTGAAGGCGGCCAGCATCGCCGCGTGGTCCTGGTGCAGCAGGGCCCGCTCGGCCGCGTCGAGGTGCGACATCGGCTGCAACGGCTCGGTCATGTTCCACGCCGTGCTGAGCATGTGCAGCAGCCGGCGCATCCGGCAGGCGCGGATCAGCGCGAGGTGGAAACGCCGGCTCTCCCGGTGGTGGGCGCGGCCGTCGCCGGCAAGGACGGCGGCCTCCAGCGCGGAATGCGCGGCCCGGGCCTGCTCATCGTCCTCGGCGCCGGCCAGCGCCACGGCAACCCGCAGCGCGGCCGTCTCCAGCGCCTCCCGGACCAGGTAGATCTCGCCGAACTCGGCCATGGTCATCCGGGCCACCCGGTAGCCGGTGCGCGCCCGGTGGTCGACCAGCCCTTCGCCGATCAGCGTCATCAACGCCTCCCGGACCGGGATGCGGCTGACCCCGAAGGAGGCGGCCACGCCGTCCACCGGAATCGGCGAGCCGGGCGGCACCTCGCCGTCGAGGATGCAGCGACGCAACTCGTCGAGGATCTCGCGCTGGGAGCTGCCGGGCGGATGGCCGGCCAGCCGGGACAGCAGCACGGAACGGACGCGCGGATTGGGCATGGCCCCTCCTCGAACCGAGGATGTGGACCTGACCCTATGCGTGCCGCGTTATCGGCGTGTTTCCCGCTACTTCAGCGGCTGCAGCTTCAGCTTCTTCGCCCGTACGGTGTTGATGATCTTCTGCAGTCCGGACGCGGTGTTCTTTCCGTGGCCGTGCATGAGGATCACGCCGCCGGCGCTGATCGGCGCCGAGCGGTGGTCGCCGTACCGGATCCGCTCGGTCATCAGCGCCGTGGACGGGCCGTCCCAGTCGTAGGTGTCCGTGGTCCACCGGCAGAGCTGGTAGCCCTGGCCCTTGGCGTGGCTCTGCAGCCGGGTGGTGAAAGCGCCGGCGCCGAACGGCGGCCGCAGCAGCTTCGGCGTGCCGGTCGCCGCCGTGCCGGCAGTGATCTGCTTGACCACGTTCGTCTTGCCCATCCGGCTCAGCGCGGGATGGCTCGACGTGTGGTTGCCGATGACGTGCCCGGCGGCCTTGATCTTCTTGAACAGCGCGGGATTCTTGCGCGCCCAGTCGCCGCGGAAGAAGAAGTGCCCCTTGACGTTGTTGCGCTTGAGCGTGGCCAGGATCGACGTGACCTGGGTCTTGCTGCCCCCGTCGTCGAAGGTCAGCCAGACGTCGCTGGTCGGGTTGCCGCAGCGCTCGATCTGCCGGATGGTGGCCGCGGTCATCGGCTTCGGTGAAGCCACCCCGTCGGCGGCCACAGGCCGGGCGCCCTTCCCCGAGGCGGTACGGACGACCGAACCCGTCGTGACCACAGCCTTGCCCCGCACGGCGTAGCTGCCCTTGGCGTTGGGCAGCTGCAGGTAGCAGGTGCGACTGGCGGTGCGCCGGACCGGGTTCTGCCAGACGGAACCGGTGCAGGTGACCGTGCTGCCACCGGCGCCGGTGGCGGAGATGGACACCTTCGAGGACTTGGGCACCTCATAGACGGTCACGATGATGGGCACGGTGCCGCCCGGGCTGTCGTACTGGGGGGCGCTCACGCCGATCCGGAGGGCGCCCTTCGCGGTCGTCTGCGGGGTGGCGACCTTCGCGGTCGTCTGCGGAGCGGCGACCTTCGCGGCCACCTGGTGGGCGGCGACCGTGCCGCCCTCGGCCACACCGATGCCGGTACCGGCGACCAGCAGGCCGCCGGCGGCGACTGTCGCGACAACCCAGGAATGACGCATGAGACTCCCCCGTGAGCAAGATCGATGGACTCTAGCGTCCGGGCCTCGCCGGCGGAACCGGCCGCGGACACAAAGACGTCCGCCGCCTGCGGGTCGGCAGGGCGGCGGACGGAGGGGGACGTGCTCTACGGGAACTGCATGCGGCGCGGCCGCGGGATCACCGGGGGCGGCAGCGGCAGGTCGGCCAGGTGACTCCAGTTGAGCGAGCCGTTGTCGGTCGACTTGATCTCACCCAGGCAGGCCCGCAGCAGGCCGAGGTTCGGGGCACCGGCGTAGCCGGCGATCACCACCTCGGGTGTCGGATCGAGCTGGGCGATCGCCGCGCAGATCTTCGACACCTCGCGTTCGTCGACCGCGTCGAGCGGCAGCGGCGCCTCGGCCTGCGAGCGGCGCCACGGCGGCCCGAACCGGCGCAGCAACTCGCGGGCCAGCCGGCCGAAGGAGCGGCCGACCTCGGCATCCGCCATGGACATCCGCGCCGACTGGCCGTAGCACCAGGGCACCACCACGTGGCCGTTGATGACCACGAGCTGGTAGACGGACCGGGGGACGCTGATGATCTCGGCCCCCGGCAGCGTGCCGAGAAAAAGGACCAACTCCTCGTACGGCAGGGGCCACCGAGGATTGGTGAGCACTCGTTCCGTGGTCGTCGTCATAGCGGGATGAGCATGGACCTCGCGGTCGATCGCCGTGCTCAAAGCTTCGGGAACCCGGGTCCAGAGCTCTGCGGCAACCTTGTCGCCGAACTGCTCGACCACCCACTCACTGGGACCGACGAGAACGTCTGGGCGCATGCGGTACCACCACCGTCCGTGTCGCTGGCGCTACGTCTGGGTAGAACAGTTCCACTCACGGAGATCGACTGGAAGACCAATCATCGCCGATCTCAAAAACATCCATGAATGAAAACCGGCAGGACGGTCAAACCGTTGCGGCGACATTGGAGCAGCAGGTCCGCGACTCGCGAAACATGCAACTTGCATGGCGAACCGCTGTGCAAGTTGCATGCCGGCTCGCGAATCAGTCCTCTATCCGACAGTGAACCCCTCCCATATTTCGAGCCGATGACCGTCACGCGAACATCAACGGACAGTGATCAAGGCTCGTCGGCGGCCCGGGGAACCGGTAACGTGCCCGGCTGTGATCGACCCGGCCGGCACCACAGCGCCGCCGCCCCGGCGGGCGGACCGCTGGCTGGCCCTGTTCGGCGTGCTGGCACTGGTGTGCGGCGGCGTCTTCGCCTTCAGCGTGGCGCGCAGCCGGGTCACCGCCGGCTGGGCGCAACAGGCCGAGCGGGCGATCCGCGCGACCCTCGACCGGCAGGGCGCCGCGCTGCTGCGCGGGGACCGGAGCGGATGGCTGAGCGGCGTCGACCCGGCACTGTCCGGCGACCTGACCCGCCTGTACGCGAACCTGCGCGGGCTGCGGGTGTCGGGTTGGCTGCCCCGTACCCGCAACGTGCGGACGGGACCGCGGTGGACGGCGGACATCCAGATCCGGGTGTGCTTCTCGGCGCCGGCCTGCCCGCGGACACCCGAGACGTACGTGCCGGCGGGTGACGTCATCTCGGCCCGTACCGAATGGCTGGTGACCGGTGACCGGGCCGTCCTGACCGCCTTCGACCAGACCGGGCCGGACGGCTCGGTGCCGTGGAAACGGGGGACGCTGAGCTTCGCCCCGGGCCGGCGGGTGGTGGTGGCGGCCGCGAAGGGCCTGACCGGTACGAAACCAGAGGCCTGGCTGGCGGCGGCGGAACGCGCGGCACAGGTGGCCGACCGGTACGCCCTGGCCCGGCCCGGCACCTACGTGGCCTTCCTGGCGGACGAGAAACACTGGCGCGAGTCACTGGGCGAGGACCGCGAAGCTGCGGCCTTCGTGGACCGGACCAGCGAGCAGACGGCCTTCGCGATCATCGACGCGACCGCCCTGGACGCGGACCCGACCGACGAACGCCTGCTCCGCCACGAGTTCGGCCACATCGCAACCCTGCTCGGCACCCTGGACAACCAGGACGAATGGGCCATCGAGGGCCTGGCCGAATACATCGCGTACGCGGGCGCGCCGGTGCAGTCGTACGAACTGGTGGCGGACGCGCGCCGGCAGGTGGAGGAGTCGGGCTGGAACGGCCGGCTGGACCTGGAGTGGTCGGCGGAACCGACGGAGAGGTTCGGCTACTACGCGATGGGCTTCCTGGCGATGCGCTGCCTGGCCGAAACGTATGGCGAACCGAAGATGCTGACGTTCTTCACGGAGGTGGCCCGCCGAGGCGAACCACCGGCGGAGGCGGCCGAGGGGGCGCTGGGGATGCCGTGGGACCAGGTGCAGAACGCCTGCCAGCCGAAGATCTTGTCGTGGCTCAGACCCGACGCCGCCGAAGCCCGACAACCAGCGCGATGAGGGCACCGGCGAGGAGGAGGATGCCGACCCCACCGATCGCCAGGAGAGTCAATTGGTCATCGTCGTCACCCGTACCGGCGATGACAGTGGCCGATGTCGCCGGCGCCGGCCGCGAAGGCCGACCGGCAGCCTTCAGCGCGGCGACCAGATTGAGCTCCCCGTTGCCGTAGGTGTCATCCCGCCCGGGCGTGCCTTTGTCCGTGGCCGTCGACTCGAGCACGGATACGACGTCGGCGGCTGACAGCTTCGGATACTTCGACCTGATCAGGGCAGCCGCCCCGGACACGATGGCCGTGGCGACGCTGGTGCCCTCGACCACCCTGTACTCGCGGTCCAGCTTGCCGCCGATCACCGGGATGTCGACGCCCGGCGCCACCAGGTCGAGCTGCGGCCCCCGGTGCGAGAACTTCGTCGCCTCGCCTTTGCGTCCGCTGGCCCCGACAGCGAGCACCTCCGGATAGGCCGCGGGACAGTCGCCCTCGACGCCCTCCTCGCCGTCGTTGCCCGTGGCCGCCACCAGCACCACGTCGGATCTCGCAGCGGCGGCGACAGCCGCGGCCAGGTCATCACCGCCCCCGACGGCGAACGACATGTTGATCACCTTGGCGTCGTGGTCCACCGCCCACTCGATCGCTTTCGCGACGACGAGCGGGCCACTCGCGGGCCTGACCGGCAGAACCTTGGCGCGCGGTGCGATGCCGAGCAGGCCACGATCACCGCCGTGGCCGCGGGCGGCGATGATGCCCGCCATGGCCGTACCGTGCCCCAGCTCGTCCTGACGGGCGTCGCCGGAAGCCGTCACGTCGAAGCCGGGCAGCACGGCGCCCTTAAGGTCGGCCCGATCGGACTGGACGCCTGTGTCGATGACGGCAACGGTGACGCCGGCTCCTTCGGAAACCCGGTGAGCAGCCGCGATGTCCAGCCGCTTCAGATACCACTGGGCGTCCCGGCGCTGGTCGGCCCGGGCCGGCGCGCCGCCGAGCACGGGCATCACCAGGGCCGCCGCGACAATCGTGGCGACGCTTCTGAGCGTCACGGACCGCTTCACCCCTGCCATCCGATGACCCCGGGACCCGGATCGTGACGGTACGTCTTGCGGGAGGGCTCGATGACCGGAGCGACGCCCTGCGAGGTCCCCCATCGGCTGTCCGCGTCCAAGGCGATCTCCATATCCCGATCGTCGGCGTCCGGAAGGTGCCCTCCGCTCATCGGCATGGCAGGCGATCCGCGGGAATGAGCACCAGTTGCAGCCGCGCCCGCTTGCGGTGCCGGTGGGAGCCAGGATGGCGGCGGCGGCTTGACCGGACCGGCCGGACTCCGGCCGGCCACGCTGTTGCCGATGACCGCACCCGGCGGCAGTCCGCGCTGCGCCGCGCCGCCGAGCGGGGTGCCGGTAGGGACCCGGCCTGTGCCGCCACCAACCGGGGTGCCGGTCAGGCCCCGGCCTGCTCCGCCACCGATGACGAGTCCCGGCAGTTGCGAACCCCCGGCAGCAGTGGTGGAGGGCGCCACCACGCTCGGCGCCGGATTGACCGGCGCAGGAGTGATCGCCTCCGCCAGCGAGGGTCCCGCCGGAAGCGTGGTGCCCGGCGCGGTCGGGCCGGACGGCTCCTGGCCAGGCACAGGAGGCGGTGGATCGTGCGGAACCGCGATCCTGTCCGCAGCGCCGACACCAGCTGCCGGCCGGCCATCGGGCCGGTCACCACCTGATTCGTCGCCCGGCCGGGTGCGGGTCTCATCGGGCTGGAACTCGTAGATCGCCGGCGCCGTGATGGCGTTGCCCGGATGCGCCACCCACTCCTCGGCCTCGCGCATGTGCCGGCGGGCCTGCTCGTCCAGCTCTTCCTCGGCGTGGTCCCACCAGCCGGGCACCCAGTCGTCACTCTTGTCGAGATAAGACCGGTAGAGCGGCGCGATCTTCTCCTTCGCCTGTCGCAACGCCTCAATGATCTGGCCCAGCGCGCCGGCGTTGGCGTCGGCGATGTCCTTGTTCGCCTGCATGGTGAACAGCAGCTCATCCATCTCGTCGACGAACGCGCGGGCGGCTCTGTTTCGCTCCGGTGGCCAGGCTTCGATCAGCTTCTGCTTGGCGGCCTCGAGCCGCGAACGTTGATCCTTCAGCAACCCGGCCATCGACCCCAGAGCGGCGACCTGCCGCCAGGACTCGGGATCGTCCTCCCGCGCCACCATGGCCCAGATCCGCGGCGTGTTGTAGGACGACCAGGCTGTCACGCCACTCGGCCGGAAGGTCCCGTCACTCATGGCGCTTCCACGCCGGACCGCGCGGCCCGCGTCTGATCCGTCGCCGCGGTCAACATGTCCTTGATGTTGCTGATGCTCCGCTCCGACTGATCGTCGACGGCCCGGAAGTCCTCGGCTGCCTGCTCGGCAGCGTCGGCGAGGATCCGCGCCGCCTCGATGAAGCGGGTCAGGTTGGTCAGCGAGTGGGCCAGCGCCCTGGCGTAGCTCTCCTTGGCCCGCAGCACGGCCTCGCTGGCATTGGTGGTGCCGAAGGGGATGCCCGCGGAGAACGACTGCCGGGACCGCGCCACGTCGACCGGGTCGATTTTCTCGGCATAGAACCGCACGTCACCGGCGAACTCGACAAGGCCGCCCGTTTCCAGGTGGATCGAGCTGTCGCTCATCGCTGCCTCCCGTGTCGTCCCGGGCGCGGACCCCGCAGGGGAATGTCGACACCGGCCGACGCTCGTCAGCCAGCGCTCACATCCCCCATCCGCCAGCAACACGTCCCCCGGACCCGATCCGGTTCACTTCTCCTGGTCCGGCGGACACGGACGACACTGATCAGCTCCGTCACATGCCGTCCTGGATCTCCAGCAGTCTCTGCCGGCGGCTCTCGTCGATGGCCGCGTATGACTCCGCCGTCGCCCGCAGGCGCGCGCCCGTGTCCTCCAGCGCCTCCGCCGCCGCCCCGATGCCGTCGACCACCACGTCCTGCAGGGCACCCAGCATCACCGGGACCATCACGCACAACTTCCCGTACGCGTCGAAGCCCGGCCGGACCGCCGCCCCAGCCTCCGCCGCCGTCGTCACCCGGCCGGCGATCGCCTCCACGTGGCCGGCGTGGGTCACCAGCTCCTGGGGGCGTACCTCGAATTGGTCTGTCATCGCGTCAGCGAGGCGATCACGGCCTTGCCCGTCTCCGAGTCGGCGCCGACGGTCTCGTCGGTGACCACCCTCGCCTTCGCGGTCAGATCAGCCTGCGCCGCGGCCAGGGTCGCGAGGATCTGCCGGGCTGTTTCCGTCGCTGGTTGCCGACGGATCCCCTCGTCCAGCTCCAGGCCCCTCAGCGCCCCGCCGGCCCCGACGGTCACCGTGACCAGGCCGTCGTCGCTGCGGGCGGCGCCGCTGAGCACGGCCAGCCGGGCGGCGAGCTCGCGGGCCTGCGCCGCCCGCTGCTCGAATCCGGCTTGCCAGTCGTCGACGCGGCGCTCGGCCGCGTCCAGGTCCGGTCCCTCGAACATGGATCCACCGTAGTGCCGGGGTGCGACAGAAAGGCGTTCTAGTCTCGGCCGGTGACCACGTCGTCGATCCAGGAGCTGACCGCGCGCGTCCGGGCCTTCGCGGACGAGCGGGACTGGCAGCAGTTCCACACTCCCAAGAACCTTGCCATGGCGTTGACCGGGGAGGTCGGCGAGCTGGTCGGCGAGTTCCAGTGGCTCACGGCCGATCAGTCCGCCGCCGTCATGGCGGATCCGGAGCTGGGTCCACGGGTACGGGCCGAGCTCGGCGACGTCACCATCTACCTCGTCCGGCTCGCCGACGTGCTGGGCATCGACCTGGTCGCGGCGGCCCTGGACAAGCTCGCCGATTCGGCCCGCCGCTACCCGGTCGACCAGGCCCGCGGCTCCGCGGCAAAGGCACGCGACAAAGCCGAAGCACACAACAAGGCCGCAGCGCACGACAAGACCGAAGCGCGAGACAAGGCCGCAGCGCCAGACAAGACCGACTAGGGAGCCAGGCCGGCCAGGTGGGCCAGCATCGACTGGTTCGCCTCCCACCCGTCCGGGAACTTCACCGGTACGCCCAGGTGGACCGGTTCCGTCGACGGGTGGGCATCCAGCAGCTCCGCGATCCCCGCCCGGGCCACCACCACGCACGCATGCCGGTGCCGCGAGGTCAGTACGCACAGCCGCCCCGACTCCAGGTGGAACGCCGTCGCGTCGCGGCGGCCCGACAGCGGGTGCAGGACCACCGTCAGGTCGTACTCGCGGCCTTGCAGGCGGTTGGCCGTGTCCACCGTGATCTCCCGGGCGTGGGCCGGCAGGAACGACCTGATCGCCGCCACCTGGTCGCGGTGGGCCGCGCCGATCGCGATGCGGTCCGCCGTCAGCGGGGTCTCGCCGGTCTCCGACACGGCCAGCGCGCCCCGGGCCAGCGCCCGGGCCGCGATCAGAGCGCACGCTGCCGCTGCCTCGGCGTCCGTGCGGACCGTGAAGCGGGCCGGGAGTTCGTGCAGGCCCCAGCCGGTGGCCGCCGCCACGTCGAGGACGCGGTCCACGTCGGTCGAGGCCGGTTCGGTGAACGTCAGCCGGCGGTCTTCGGGACCGGTGCCCGACCGGAAGCCGGTGAACGGGTAGAACGCGGCCGCGACCACCGGCGCCGCCGAGGCCGGCAGGCGCCACGACACCGGGAGCCGGTGGACCGGCAGCGTCGGGTTGTGGCGCAGCAGCACGGCCACCGCGCTCTGCATCGGGTCCCAGCTCAGGCCGGTCCAGCGGTCGACCTCCACCGTCGAGAACGGGTCGAGCTGGCCGGGGTCGCCGACGAACAGGGCGCGTTCGAAGCGGGGGGCCACGCGCAGCAGGGCGTCCGAGCGCATCTGGTACGCCTCGTCGACGATCGCCCAGGGCCAGGTGCCCTCGGTGACCGTGGCCCATTTCGCCGCCGTGCCGATCGTGACCGGCGGGCCGCCCAGGTCCGGGACCTTCGCGCCGACGCGGCACGACGGGTGGTTGCGGACGCGTTCCGAGGCGGCGTAGTCCACCGCGGACAGCCGGCCCACCCCCAGCGCCGGGTGTTTCACACCGAGGCGCTCGATCAGGTCGTCCACCTGTTCGTTCGTCTGCGCCACGATCATCAGGGAGGTGCCGGTGGCGGCGAGGACGCCGGCCGCGCGTACCACCAGGGTGCTCTTGCCCGCACCGGGCGGTGAGTCGACCACCACGCCGCGCTGGTCGGAGGTCGCGAGGTCCCGCAGCACCGCGTCGACGACGTCGGCGGCCGCCGCGGCCGGGGAGTCCAGGGACATGGTCACCGACGCACCGTATCCCGTGACGCCGGCACCCGAGATCTTCACCTGGGGTGAGGAAAAGGCTCCACATTGTCACCCGTCGGATATCTGACGCTACTTTGAGTGAATGACCGATGGGGTATACCGTCCGATCCTGCGGCCCCGGCGCGGTGAACTCGCCGCCCTGCACCACCTGGACGCCGCCACCGCCGGCCGGGTCATGCCGATCATCGAGCTCTCCCCCGGCGACCGCCTGCCCCAGCTCGTCCGGCAGATGCCACCCCGGACCGGCGCCATCGCCGTCGACCTGAGCGCGGTCGACGAGCCCGAGGACCCGCTCGATTCGCCGCCGCTGGAGCTCGCCGAGGAACTGGCCGAGGTCGGGGTGGCCATGTTGCCGGTGCTGCGGGCGTACGACAGCCGTCGCCGGCTGGTGGAGCACGGCCTGGCCGCTCGCATGCACCTCGGGCGGGCCGTGCTGCGGCTGCAGCCGCACCGTGACGCGCGCAATCCGGCCACCGCGACCGAGACCACCGACCGGTTGCTGGCCGGGGCCGGCCTCGAGGCCGAGCGGGTAGACCTGGTCATCGACCTGGCCGAGACCGCCTGCGCCGCGCACGCGAACAGCTTCGAGGAGCGCGCCCGGCACGTGCTGCGCTGGTCGCGCTTGTCGCCGTGGCGCTCGGTCACCGTCGCCGCCGGCGCGATGCCGCCCAACCTGGACGACCTGCCCACCGACGAGGCCGTCCCGGTCGGGCGCCTGGACGCCCAGGTGTGGGCGCGGCTGTCGGAGCCCGGCGTGGGCTACGCCGACTACGGCGTGACCTCACCGGTACGGCGCCTCGGCATCAACCACCGCCAGCTGCCCACCCTGCGCTACACCACCGACCGCGACTGGTGGATCTACCGGTGGGCCCGGCGTGGCGCCCGCAGCGACGACCGCTGCCACGACCTGTGCCGGACCCTGGTCGGCTCGGCCCAGTGGCCGGCCGCGGGCGCCCGCTTCTCCTGGGGTGACGCGCAGATCGCCCGGCAGGCCCGCAGCGCGCGCGGCGGCGGCAGCTCGGCCAACTGGATCGCCTGGAGCACGTCCCACCACATCGCCCACGTCCTGCGGGCCCTGCCCCAGGAGGGCGCTTAGCCCAAGTGCCAGGTGGCGATGACGTCGATGGTCGGCCAGACGAAGACGATGTCGCCCTTGGTGTTCGGCACGTCGAAGACGATGGTCGTCTTGTAGGTGCGGCCCGCGACGAGCCGGCGGACGAACGCGCCGTAGTTCTTGTCGCAGTTGCTGCCGTACGCCGAGTTCAGCCAGGTGCCGTCGCGCTGCTGGAAGCGGAACGCGTAGTCGCTCACGTCCGGCTCGCCGGCCAGCACCTTCACCCGCAGCTCGGTGGGCAGGTAGCCGCCGTTCTCGGGCTTGCGGGCGTACGAGTCGCAGCCGGTCTTCCGGAACTTGCCGGTGCGCACGGTGACCTCGAACCGCACCCCGCGCTCGCCCTCGACGACGAACTTGTCGCCGTTGGCCAGCCGCTGCGGTCCGATGCGTTCCAGCAGTGGCCCGGACGGCTCGACCAGCCCGGGCGCGGTCACCCGCCCGGAG
>NZ_JBEZGQ010000142.1:0-12829 GCF_040650095.1 Actinoplanes sp. NPDC048791
CCATCTGCTGCTCGCCGCGGGCGCCGCGATAGCCACTGCCGCCGCGCTCGCCGGGCCACAACCGGCCGGTCACGTCGAGCTTCTGCAGGTCCGGGTGGGCGATGAGGCAACGATCGACGGGTACGACCTCGTGCGACCGGTGCTTCAGCAGCCCGGGCCGGCCGGCGGCGTCCACCGCGTACCGGACCCGCGACCGCCAGCCCAGCGGGCCGCCCGGCAGCGGCCGGACCCGGACGTCCAGCTCGGTGATCCGTTCCCCGCTCAGGCCGCCCATCCGGCCGAGCAGCTCCTTGACGACGGCGGTCTTCCACTCCAGCTGCGCTTCGGGCGCCACGTGCTGCAGGTCGCAGCCACCGCAGCCACCGGGATGCGCGAACGCGCACGGCGGCGTCACCCGCTCCGGCGCGGCCTCGTGGATCTCCACCGCGTCCCCGCGCAGGTAGCCCTTGTGCAGCTCGGTCAGCTCGACCGTGACCCGCTCCCCCGGCAGCGCGTGCCGGACGAACACCACCCGGCCGTGCGGGCCGCCGATCCGGGCCACGCAGTGCCCGCCGTGCGCCGGCGCACCGACGGTGACCTCGACGCGGTCGCCCTCGAACAGTTCGTCGCTCACTTCGGCTCTTCCGGGGGATCGGCGGGAGGCGTGGCGGCCACCCCGGCCGGCACGTTGCTGGGACGGGTACGCGGACCGCGGGCCGGCGCGCGGCTCAGGTCCCGGTCCAGCCGGTCGAGGTCGCGGTCCTGGCTCGACTGCAGCTGCCACGGGACGCTGGTCACCATCACCCCGGGCTCGAACAGCAGCCGGGTCTTGATCCGCAGCGCGCTCTGGTTGTGCAGCAGGTTCTCCCACCAGCGGCCGACCACGTACTCGGGGATGAAGACGGTGACCACATCGCGCGGCGAGCCGCGGCGCACGCTCTTGACGAAGTCGATGATCGGCCGGGTGATCTCCCGGTACGGCGAGTCCACCACGGTCAGCGACACCGGGATCTGCCGGCGTTCCCACTCGGTCTGGATCGTCCGGGTGTCCTTGTCGTCCACGTTGACCGTGACCGCGGTCAACGTGTCCGGCCGGGTCGCCTGGGCGTACGCCACCGCCCGCAGGGTGGGCTTGTGCACCTTGCTGACCAGCACGACGGCGTGGTTGCGCGACGGCAGCACCGGTCGCTCGTCGCTGGGCTCGAGCTCCTGCGCGACCCGTACGTAGTGCTTGCGGATGCCCAGCATGCCCAGATAGATGACGATCATGAAAACGATCGCGATCCAGGCGCCGAGCAGGAACTTGGTGATCAGCACGACGATCAGCACGGCGCCGGTGAGCGCCATGCCGAAGGAGTTGATCGCGCGCGAGCGCACCATCCGGCGTCGCACGCTCTGATCCCGCTGGGTGCGCAGCAGGCGGTTCCAGTGCCGGATCATGCCGCCCTGCGACAGCGTGAAGGACACGAAGACACCGACGATGTAGAGCTGGATCAGCCGGGTGACCTCGGCGTCGAAGGCCACGATCAGCAGCATGGCGGCGACGGCCAGGAAGAGGATGCCGTTGCTGAACGCCAGCCGGTCGCCCCGGGTGTGCAGCTGCCGGGGCAGGTAACGGTCCTGGGCCAGGATCGAGCCGAGCACCGGGAAGCCGTTGAAGGCCGTGTTCGCGGCCAGGAAGAGGATCAGCGCGGTGACCGCACCGACCACGTACAGCAGGATCGAGCCGCTGCCAAACACCGTCTCGCCGAGCTGGGTGGTGACCGTCTTCTGCACGTAGTCGGCCGGTCCGCCGATGATCTGCGCCGGGTCCTCGACGAACTGCAGGTGGGTGGCCCGGGCCAGCATGATCATGCCGACCAGCATGGTGACCGCGATGCTGCCCAGCAGCATCAGCGTGGTCGCGGCGTTGCGGCTCTTCGGCGGCTTGAACGCGGGCACGCCGTTGGAGATGGCCTCGACCCCGGTCAGCGCGGCACAGCCGGAGGAGAACGTCCGCAACAGCAGGAAGACGAAAGCGAAGCTGGTGAGGTGATGCTCCTCGGCGTCGATGACGATGCCCGCGCTCGGCGCACGCAGGTCCTCACCGAGCAGATAGACGCGTACCAGGCCGGTGAGCAACATGCCGAGGATGACCACGATGAACGCGTAGGTCGGGATGGCGAAGGCGGTGCCCGACTCCCGCAGGCCGCGCAGGTTGAGCGCGGTGAGCACGGCGATGGCGGCCAGCGCGACACCGATCTTGTGCTCGGCCACGAAGGGCACCACCGAGCCCAGGTTCGCCAGCCCGGCGCTGATCGAGACGGCGACCGTGAGGATGTAGTCGACCAGCAGCGCGCTCGCCACCGCCACCCCGAAGCGCGGGCCCAGATTGACCGTCGCGACCTCGTAGTCCCCGCCGCCGGACGGGTACGCGTGCACGTTCTGGCGGTAGCTCGCCACCACCGTGGCCATCACGACCGCGACCGCGAGCGTGATCCACGGTGAGTACATGAAGGCGCCGGCGCCGGCGATGGACAGCGTCAGCAGGATCTCGTCGGGCGCGTACGCGACGCTGGACAGCGCGTCCGAGGCGAAGACGGGCAGCGCGATCCGCTTGGGCAGCAACGTGTGCTGCAACCGGTCGGAACGGAACGGCCGGCCGAGCAGGAGCCGCTTCGCTAAGGACGTCGAACTTGCCACAAGCGCCAAGCGTACGGCTGTGCACGCCACGCCGTCGGCCGCCCCGGCCAACGGCCGTCGCCGCCGCATGGCACGCTCTGCCTAGGTACGCATCCAGCGGGAAGGCGCAAAACCTTGCACGTGGTGATCATGGGCTGTGGCCGGCTCGGCTCCACCCTGGCGAACAAGCTCGACGCGCGCGGCCACTCGGTCGCCGTGATCGACCAGAACGCCGACGCCTTCCGCAGGCTGGGGGCCGAGTTCGGCGGCATCACGGTGACCGGGATCGGCTTCGACCGCGAGGTGCTGCGCTCGGCCGGCATCGAGCGGGCCGACGCCTTCGCCGCGGTGTCCAGCGGCGACAACTCCAACATCATCTCGGCCCGGCTGGCCCGCGAGACGTTCGGCGTGTCGCGGGTCGTCGCCCGCATCTACGACGCCAAGCGGGCCCAGGTCTACGAGCGGCTGGGCATCCCCACCGTGGCGACCATCCGCTGGGCCGCCGACCGGATGGTGCGCCACCTGGTCCCGGAGGGCACCGTCGAGGTGTTCCGCGACCCCACGAGCTCGGTGTCGATCGTCGAGGCGCCGTTGCACCGCGACTGGGTCGGGCAGACGCTCGCCTCGCTGGAGGAGGCCACCGGCGCCCGGGTGGCGTACCTGATGCGGTTCGGGATCGGCTCGCTGGCCACCCCGTCCACCGTCCTGCAGGACGGTGACCAGGTCTTCATGCTGGTCACCGACGACATCGTCGCCGACGTGCTCGCGAGCGCCGCGGGCTCCGGGCTGGGGGGTCACTGACCATGCGGATCGCCATCGCGGGCGCGGGCAACGTGGGCCGCTCGATCGCCCAGGAACTCATCGGCAACGGCCACCAGGTGATGCTCATCGAGCGCCAGCCCCGCCAGCTGCGGCCCGAGCGGGTGCCCGAGGCCGAGTGGGTGCTGGCCGACGCGTGCGAGGTCAGCAGCCTGGAGGAGGCCGACGTGGCCAACTGCGACGTGGTCGTGGCCGCCACCGGCGACGACAAGGCCAACCTGGTCTGCTCGCTGCTGGCCAAGACCGAGTTCGCGGTCAACCGGGTGGTCGCCCGGGTCAACCGGGCCGAGAACGAATGGCTGTTCACCGAGCAGTGGGGCGTCGACGTCGCGGTCAGCAAGCCGCGGCTGATGGCCGCCCTGGTCGAGGAGGCGGTCACCGTCGGCGACCTGGTCCGGCTCATGACCTTCCGGCAGGGCGAGGCCAACCTGGTGGAGATCACCCTGCCGGCCACCGCCCCGTACGTCGGTGAGCCGGTGCGCTCGGTGCCGATGCCGCGCGACTCCGCCCTGGTGGCCATCCTGCGCGGCAAGCGCGTGCTGGTCCCCACGCCGGACGACCCGCTGGAGGCCGGCGACGAGCTGATCTTCGTCTGCACCTCGGAGGTCGAGGACGCGGTCCGCGCGGTGGTGCTCGGCAACACCCGCGAGCTGGGTTAGGAGGCCTCGGCCGCCTCGGCCTCGGCCGCCTGCGCGGAGGTCACCCGATGCACCGCCCAGGCGGTGAAGGCGAAGGTCGCGGCATAGATCGGCCAGCTGATCAGGATCCGGACCACGCCGATCGCGTTCGCCTGGTCGGCCAGGTAGAGCCAGCCCTGCACGCCCGCGCGGATGAACAGCGACGCCGCCCAGACCAGGGTCAGCCACTGGAAGGTGCGGAACAGGCGGGGGTTGTCGAACCAGTCGTGCTTGCCGCCGTTGGCCAGCACGCCCCAGACGTAGCCGATGATCGGCCGGCGCACCGCCACCGAGGCGATCAGGACGACCACCTGGCCCAGGGTCAGCAGGATGCCCGGCAGGTAGAAGTTCTTGGCGTCACCGGTGCGCCAGGCCAGGAACGCACCGATCGCGATGCCGAACAGCCCGTTGACCGCGTGCCGGATCGGCTGCTTGCGGGTCAGCCGGTAGATGCCGATGGCCAGGGCCGAGCCGACACTGCCGGCGATCGCCCAGTACAGCGCGGTCTTCTTGGCCAGATCCAGCCCGGCCTCGCCCAGCAGCACGTTGAGCACCACGAATGCGAGCACCGGCACGCTGGACTCGATGAGCCCGCGGACCCCGCCCAGCTGCTCGGAGATCTGCTCGCTCATCGACGGGAAGGGCTCCTCGGCCTCCTCCGTCCGGCCGGCTGACGGCAGCACCGGCGGCGGATCGAGCTCGTCGGCGAATTCCCCGACGAGTTCCTCGACGACTTCCTCGGCGACCCGGTCCTCCACTGACTCGTGCGCGGCGTGACGGGGTTCGCTGCCGGGTGTCACCGGGGCGCCTCCAGCTCGTAGTACGGGTTGTAGATGACCTTGCGGTCGTCGCGCAGGGCGATCCGGCCGCGGGCGGTGAGCTGACGACCCGGTTCGATGCCGACGATGGAACGGCGGCCCAGGAAGACGAGCGTGACCACGTCGCTGCCGTCGTAGAGGTCGGCCTCGAGCGTCGGCAGGTTGGTGCGGGGAGTGTACGCCACCGTGCGCAGCCGGCCGGACACCGAGACGACCTGTCCCCGATGGCACTGACCGGCGGGCATGGCACCGCACTTGGCACTGTCGCGCTGCAACTCCTGCGCGTCCAGCTCGGCCTCGGACGCGGTCAGCCGTTCGAAGAACCGGCGCAGCCCGGTGCGCTCATCGGTCGACATGACCTCGTGCCACCCTCTCCTCGGCGAACCGTGGAAACGCGCCGGCGGGGGTACCGGCGGACGGCACACAGTGTGGGCAGGTGCCGCAAGCCCACGGTACGCCGGAAGCGGCCCCGGTGACGTACCTCACCGGGAGCCGTTCCGATCAATGCGCGTGGCGGCCGTTCGTGCCGGGGAACTGCTCGTTCATGGCCACGTCGGGCGGAGTCGGGTCCTCGCCGTCGGCGGCGTGCTCCTCCGCGTGCTCGGCCATCTCGCGCGGCAACCGCAGCGGCAGCGCCTCACGCACCGGCCGCGCCTCGTCGTCGCGGACCACGACCAGGCCGCGCAGGCAGTCGCCGAGCACGCCCTCCTGCCCCGGATCGGCGGCGGCCAGCCCCTGGAACAGGGCGCGGACCATCCAGCGCGGGCCGTCCACCCCGACGAACCGGACATCCGCCGGCCCCTCGGGCGTGTTGACCCGGGCGGCCAGCTCGACGCCGTACGGCCCGTCGAACTCCTGCGGCGCGGCGCCGTCGGACTTCATCGCCGCGGCGATCTCGGCGCGCACCTCGTCCCAGATGCCCTCGCTGCGCGGCGCGGCGAAGACGCCGAGCTGCAACGCGCTGTTGCCGTGCACGAGCACGATCTGCTCGACGGCGCCGTCCGGGTTGGCCTGCACCCGCACCTCGACGCCCTCGATCGCCGGGATGAGCAGGCTGCCCAGGTCCAGCCGCTGCACACCCTCGGGAGCCTGCCTGCTGTCGTACGGGCCGAACTCGGGCGCCGGCCCGTCGCCCATGCTCTTGGCGAGCGCCGCCGACTGGGGAGCGTCGTCCGGGCGCACGTGCTTCGGACCGCCGCGCTTGCGGGAGAACATCTGCGTTGCCACCTTCTTCGTCCTAGAACTGCTGCTGCGCGGGCTTCATCGCCGGCCCGGCCCGGTCGGCAGAGCCACGTGCCCGCCGGTCGAGCCGTGCCCGCCCGCACCCCGGGAGGTGTCGGCGAGCTCGTCGACCACGTGGAACACTGCCCGTTCGACCCGCTGCACGACCAGCTGGGCGATCCGGTCGCCCCGGGAGATCTTCGCGGTCGCGGCCGGGTCGTGGTTGACCAGGTTGACCAGAATCTCGCCCCGGTAACCGGCGTCGACCGTACCGGGCGCGTTGAGCACCGTCACGCCGAGGCGCACCGCGAGACCGGAGCGGGGATGCACCAGGCCCACGTAGCCCTCCGGGAGCGCGATCGCCAGCCCCGTCCGCACCAGGAGCCGAGCGCCGGGGGCGAGCTCCACGTCCTCGGCGGCGTACATGTCGGCGCCCGCGTCGCCCGGGTGGGCGTAGGCCGGCAGCGGCAGGTCGGGGTCGAGCCGGCGGACCTGGATGTCCACGGGTTCGGTCACGGTAGCGGTCCTCACGATCGGCGTCGGTCCTGCGGGCGGGCGAGCGGCACCCACCCTGCCATCCTGCCGTCGCCGCGGACGGAGGCGCGCCGTACCCTCACCAGGGTGACATCCGAGGCCTCCGCACGCACGGCGGCGCCGCGTCCGGCGTACGCCGAGCGCCTGCACATCCCGTGGCTCGCATGGCCGGGCTGGCTGCTGGTGGCGGCCCTGCTCGCCGCCGTGAGCTGGATGGGCAGCACCGGCCTGCGCGCCTGGGTGCCGTTCGCCGTGCTGCTGCCGCTGACCGTCTTCCTGCTGTGGCGGGCCGATCGGATCCGGGTCGCGGTCACCGCGACGGAGCTCCAGGTCGACGACGCCCGGCTGCCGTTGAGCGTGATCGCCGACGTGATCCCGCTGGACGCGGCGGGCAAGCGGGAGGTGCTCGGCGTGGGCTCGCACCCGCTGGCCTTCGTGGTGCAGCGGCCCTGGATCAAGGGCGCGGTGCAGGTGCTGCTGGACGACCCGGCCGACCCGACCCCGTTCTGGGTGGTCAGCTCCCGGCACCCGGTCGAGCTGGCCACGGCACTGCTGCGCGCTAGGAGCTGATCTCCCGGCGCTCCCCCTCGATGACGGCGGGCCCCTGCCGGCGCAGGTCCTTGACCAGCTTGTCGCCGAGTGAACGGGTCGCCCGCCGGTTGAGGTAACTCGCCACGGCCGCGCCGGTGAGCAGCGGGCCGAGCGTGGTCAGGTTGCGCCCGAAGCGGCGCAGCAGAGTGCCCTGCAACTCCTTGCGGGCCGCGGTGCCGAGCACGGTGGCGACCCCCACGCCGGGCACCAGCGGATTGACGCCGCGCTGGCCGGACCAGGACTGGATCAGGGCGGTCGCGCGCTCGACGGCGCTGCCGGTGACCGGCCGGCCGTACACCTCGTGCAGCTCGCCGAGCAGCTTGAGCTCGATGGCCACGACGGCGACGGTCTCGGCGGCCAGCAGGACGGGGGCCGAGAGCAGGGTCGGGGTGGCAGCCCATTCGAGAGAAGCGACACCGCCACCGGCGGCGCCCACCCCGGCGGTCGCCCGGGCGGCGTTGCGGATCAGCCGTTCGGCGAGCTCGTCGCCGTCCAGCCCGTCATAGTGGCGGCGCAGAGTGGCCCGGTCGCGGACCGGCACGTGCGGTGCCACGTCGGCGACCACGTCGGCCATCCAGCGCAGGGCGGCCTGCGGCCGGAACAGCTGGCCGAGACCGCGCCGGCGGACATCGCCGACAAGCCGGCCGAGCAGGCGCCGGCGACCGGCCGGTTCCAGGTCGTCGGCGGTCAGGGCGGCCACGGTCGCGCCGATCCCGGCTTCCCCCGGGTCGGTCGGCCCGTGGCCGGCAGGCTCGGCGGGGTCGACCTTGATGAGCTCACGCCCCGGTTCCGCGGACTGTGCCGTGTTGTCGTCTGGGCGGCTCATCGTCGACCTCCCCGTGTCTGCCGTCGGCTTCGATACGGTCAGCCTGATACCCGGTGGAGCGGCCGGGGCAAACCGGCTACCGGGGCGTCAGGGGTCGGTACGTGACCCGGCCGTCGGACGACGACCGGGGATTGCCCTGCTCGCGGGCGCGCCGGTCAGGCGCACTCGCGGCAGATCAGTTCCCCGTTGCGTTCCACCGCGAGCTGGCTGCGGTGATGCACGAGGAAACAACGGGCGCAGCGGAACTCGTCGGTCTGCATCGGCAGCACCTTGACGGTCAGTTCCTCGTCGGCCAGGTCAGCACCGGGGAGCTCGAAGCTCTCCGCCACCTCGACCTCGTCGACGTCCACTGCGCCCGACTGCGAGTCGGCGCGGCGGGCCTTGAGCTCCTCGAGGCTGTCCTCGCCGAGGTCGACCTCGTCGCGACGCGGGGCGTCGTAGTCGGTGGCCATCGGTTTTCACTCTCCTGTATCGATGTGTCACTTGGCGTTAGTAACGCCAGCGACGGCGTTTCGGTTCCCGGGTGCGACGGACTTTTTTCCCCGATCTGAAACAGGGATCGCCCGTCCGCCGGGGCGCCCCCACCCCCTCGTGAAACTGCCCCGGCAAACGCGGCACCTTACCGCCCTCGCGCGTGGCTTGTACGCGCGCGGGCGGCCAATTGTTCCCGATGTGACCGAGGCGACATCAAGGTAGGGGTCGCAGCCCGTGGATCATCGTCGCCGCGCCGGGAACATTCCCTCTTTCCGCAGGCTTGGCGTGCAGACGCTAACCTCACCGCATACTCCGTCCGGCACCGGACGGTGGTCGATCGAGCTGACCCCGGGAGCCAGTTCCATGAGCTTTGCCCGCGTCCGAGCGCTCGTCGTGGTCGGCGTGCTCGCCGTGGCCGCGGTGGTCTTCGTCGTCGTGGCGTTGGTCCGCGACACGCAGGGCGACGCGGTCGCCGGCGGCTGCCCCGACGGCTCGGTGATGGCGAACCTGACCCTGCCCGACGACCCCGAGCAGGTCACCGTGCGGGTCTTCAACGGCACCAAGACCCCCGGGCTGGCCGACAGCGTCACCAACGAGTTCAAGAACCGGCGCTTCAAGACCCAGAAGCCGGCGGAGAACAAGAAGAAGGTCGAGGACGTCGCGGTCATGCGGTACGGCCCCGAGGCGGTCGGCTCGGCCTGGCTGCTGCGGGCGTACTTCCTGAACCAGGCGGAGCCGCAGTACGACCCCAAGCGCAAGGGCGCGGTGGTCGACGTGGTCGTCGGCAAGGGCTTCCAGCAGCTCGCCACCACCACCGAGGTCAACCAGTCGCTGGTCGAGCTCGGCGAGCCCGAGCTGCCGCCGGGCGCCTGTGTGGCCCCCAAGAAGGACTCCTGACCCCGGCCTCTCCAGCCGGCTCAGGGACCACCCGCGGCGTCCAGCTCCACCAGGGCGTCGTGCAGCGGGCCGAAGATGGCCGGCGGGGCCGCGACGACCATGTCCGGCCCGGCCGGCGCTCCGTCGAGTCCGGACACCAGCAGACCCGCCTCGGTGGCGACCAGGCCACCGGCGGCGTGGTCCCACGGGTTGAGCCCCTTCTCGAAGTAGGCGTCGACGCTGCCCTCGGCGGCCAGGCACAGGTCGATCGAGGCGGCCCCGAAGCGCCGGATGTCGCGCACCCGGGTCAGCAGCTCGGCCACCACCGCACCCTGATGGGCCCGGCGCGCCCGGTCGTAACCGAAACCGGTGGCGAGCAGGGTCTGGTCCAGGGTGGTCCGCAGCGAGCCGGTCAGCCGGCGCCCGCCGCGCCAGGCGCCCCCGCCGAGCGTCGCCGTCCACTCGTCGCCGGTGACCGGATTGAGCACCACGCCGGCCACCACGACGCCGTCGACCTCCGCGGCGAGCGAGACCGCGTACTGCGGGAGGCCGTAGAGGTAGTTCACGGTGCCGTCGATGGGGTCCAGGATCCACCGTACGGCTCCGGCGGCCGTTTCCGCGGAATCCCCGTACTCCTCGCCCAGCACGCCGTCTGCGGGCCGCTCAGCGGCCAGCGCGGCGACCACCTGTCGCTCGACGGCCCGGTCGGCCGCCGTCACCACGTCGGTGTCGGTGCTCTTGGTCTGCACGTCGGTGATCGCCTCGGCCCGGGTCCGCCGGGCGGTCGCCGCGGCCTCCCGGGCGATCCGTACGGCGATCTCGAGTAAGGTGTCCGGCGTCGATGTCCCCGGTTCAACAGCCACTGGTGACCGTCCTTTCAGCCGTCGTCATTGTCCCGGCAAACGCCTCCCGAGGGCCCGGTACCCCCCTCGAGACCCCCCGCGGCGTGCCGGTGGCGTGCTGCGGCGGGAGGATCTAGCCGGACGGCGCTACAATTCACCCCTGCCCACGCTTCACGGACAGCCGCCAGCGGGCCCGTCCGCGTCCCGAGGGCTCCCACACCACACCGGCCAGCCTCGTTCCGCCGCGCGCTGCGCTGGGTTCATGGCCGTGTTACATCGCCCTCCGGAAGGTCATTCGTGACAGAAGCCCACCAGACCGGTGCCGACGTTCGCTCTCTCACCGAGGCCCTGATCGCCCATGCTCAGGGTGCGGGCGGGCAGATCACGTCAGCCGAGGTCGTGCAGACGGTCGAGTCGGCCGAAGTCACGCCGGCCCAGGCCAAGAAGATCCTCCGCGCCCTCGTGGACGCGGGAGTCACGGTCGTCGTCGACGGCTCGGCGAGCACCCGCCGCCGGGTCGCCGCCGCCCGCGCCGCCACCCCCGCCTCCAAGGCCACCACCGCCAAGGCGACCCGCGCCCCGGCGAAGAAGGCCGCACCCGAGCAGAAGCAGCCCGGCACGGAGGACGACGCAGCCGCGCCGTCACCCGCCGCCGTGGCCAAGAAGGCAGCTCCCGCCAAGAAGGCCGCCGCCGCGCCGCGCAAGGCCGCCCCGGGGGCCAAGGCCGCTCCCGCCAAGGCCGCCAAGCCCGGCGAGACCCCGGCCGAGGGCGAGGAGATCGATCCCGAGGAGCTCGCCGCCGAGATCGAGGACGTCGTCGTGGAGGAGCCGGCCGCCCTGGTCCAGGCCGCCGCCACCGACGCGGCCGCGACAGCGACCGACGGCGACTTCGAGTGGGACGACGAGGAGTCCGAGGCGCTCAAGCAGGCGCGCCGCGACGCCGAGCTGACCGCCTCGGCCGACTCCGTCCGGGCCTACCTGAAGCAGATCGGCAAGGTCCCCCTGCTGAACGCGGAGCAGGAGGTCGAGCTGGCCAAGCGCATCGAGGCGGGCCTGTACGCCGCCGAGCGGCTGCGCGCCTGCGACGAGGGCGAGGAGAAGCTCGAGCGCAACTTCGAGCGGGACCTGCGCTGGATCGGCCGCGACGGCGAGCGGGCCAAGAACCACCTGCTCGAGGCCAACCTGCGACTCGTGGTCTCGCTGGCCAAGCGCTACACCGGCCGTGGCATGGCGTTCCTGGACCTGATCCAGGAAGGCAACCTGGGCCTGATCCGCGCGGTCGAGAAGTTCGACTACACCAAGGGCTACAAGTTCTCCACGTACGCCACCTGGTGGATCCGCCAGGCCATCACCCGCGCCATGGCCGACCAGGCCCGCACCATCCGCATCCCGGTGCACATGGTGGAGGTCATCAACAAGCTCGGCCGCATACAGCGTGAGCTGCTCCAGGACCTGGGCCGCGAGCCCACGCCGGAGGAACTGGCCAAGGAAATGGACATCACCCCGGAGAAGGTGCTGGAGATCCAGCAGTACGCCCGGGAGCCCATCTCGCTCGACCAGACCATCGGCGACGAGGGCGACAGCCAGCTCGGTGACTTCATCGAGGACTCCGAGGCGGTCGTCGCGGTCGACGCGGTGTCGTTCTCGCTGCTCCAGGACCAGCTGCAGCAGGTGCTGCAGACGCTGTCCGAGCGCGAGGCGGGCGTGGTGCGGCTGCGGTTCGGCCTGACCGACGGCCAGCCGCGCACCCTGGACGAGATCGGCCAGGTCTACGGGGTCACCCGGGAGCGGATCCGGCAGATCGAGTCGAAGACGATGTCGAAGTTGCGACACCCGTCCCGCTCGCAGGTCCTGCGCGACTACCTGGACTGATTCTGACCACGGCAGGCACGGACACCTTGATCAATACGGGATTACCCCCGTTCAGTCAACAGTCCGTGCCTGTTTGGTCACCACCCGTACATCGTTCGGTGGTGATCAGACCGTTGTGCAGAAGTGATCGTTGACGTGGCACCCTTGGAGCACGGCACACTAGCCGGACCACATGTGACTTGGGTCCCCCCGGGGCACAGTGGGAAGGCTGTTAGGGCCAAGGGTGTTGCACCATGGGTGAGCAGTAGCCGAGGAACATGTTCATCGGTGACGACCAGAGGAGGAAGGCGATGACCCCGACTCTCACGCCGCCGGCGGGAACGGTGGCCGGACCAGCAGCCGATGAACGGTGCGACCGCTGCAATGCAGCCGGAAAGCTCCGTTTGACCCTGGCTGGTGGCAGCGAGCTGGTGTTCTGCGGACACCACGCCAACAGGTACGCCGAGGACCTGGTGAAGATCACGGTCCAGTACAAGGCGGACCCGGAGTTCTCTTGGCGTGGCGCAGACATGATGTCTAACTCCAACTAACCCCCGACAGACGATCTGAGGGGCGCCCGGTGTGGGCGCCCCTTATTTTGTGTTTCAGCTGGCTGCGTGGTGGGGCTTGGGGGCGGGGATGACCCACGCAGACATCAAG
>NZ_JBEZGQ010000143.1:0-12770 GCF_040650095.1 Actinoplanes sp. NPDC048791
GTTCGACGCGAATGGTGAATTCGTCGCAAAGGGTGCGCCGGTGGCGGGAGCTGCCGCCGTGGTGGAGGCGGGCGTGGTCATGGTGTCCGCGTTCTGCTCGAACAGGGACTCACCGGTCGCGACGTCGGCGATCGACACGTTGACCTGCGGGCCGAGCGGGCCGGCCTTGAGCAGCGACGCGATTGCCGCGCGGACCCCGGCGGCGGTGGGCGCGGTGCCCGAGGTGTCCGCCGCGGCCAGCACGGGCGTCGGTGTCGGGTCGGGAGTGGGGGCCGCCGAGGGGGTCGAGGCGGGGTCGGCGGACAGCCAGCCGTCCACCGGACCGGGCCGGACCACGAGCACTCCGGCCGCTGCGACCACGACCAGCACGAGGGCTGCAAGAAGCGACAAGACGACGGTACGCCGCGACTTACCCGTACCCGGCTCCGCCGCTGCCGGTACCCCGGCCGGGGGAACGGCCGGGCCCGGTGCCGGACTTCCGGGCTGACCCGGCGGGTCGGCCGAGGGCTGAGCCGGCGGTGGAGTCACCGGGGCCGACTGGGGCGCAGGGGGCCCCTGAGCAGCCTGGGGCTGCGGATGAGCGATGTTCAGCGGCACCGAGGCGCGGCCGTAGGTCGTCCCGGCGGGACGTGGCGCCGGCGGTGTCACCGGCGCTGCGGCCGGCGGCACACTGGCCCGCCCTACCGGCGAATGACCGTTTTCCGGTCCTGACACGCCGTCGTACTCAGGAGTGTTCTGTGAATCTTGCCTCCCCACGAGCCCCTCCTCCGTACGTGGCGTCAGACTTAGGGGAGACTACAAACATCCGGCACACCGGTGCGCGCGGATCCTCGGGGCCGATTCCTGCTCCCGCTCCGTCGCCACGCCCTGCCGGGTCCGACTGCGGGGCTAACAAGGGAGCGAACGATGGATTTCGACGTCTTGGTTGAGATCCCCAAGGGCCAGCGGAACAAGTACGAGGTCGACCACAAGACCGGCCGGATCCGACTGGACCGGACGCTCTTCACCGCGACGCAGTACCCGGCTGACTACGGGTTCATCGAGGGCACTCTGGGTCAGGACGGCGACCCGCTGGACGCCCTGGTGCTGATCCAGGAGCCGACCTTCCCCGGCTGCCTCGTGCGGGCCCGGGCGATCGGCATGTACCGGATGACCGACGAGAAGGGCCGCGACGACAAGGTCCTCTGCGTGCCCTACGAGGACCCCCGCCAGGAGCACCTGCGCGACATCCACCACCTGGGCGAGTTCGACCGGATGGAGATCCAGCACTTCTTCACGGTCTACAAGGACCTCGAGCCCGGCAAGTCGGTCGAAGGCGCGACCTGGACCGGCCGGGTCGAGGCCGAGGAGGAGATCCGGGCGTCGTTCAAGCGCGCGGAGGCCGCCGAGCACCACGACGAGGGTCACTGATCTGACAGCGAGACGCGGCGGCCGGGCTTTTGCTCGACCGCCGCGTTTTTCGTGGCCCGGGGTCAGATGCTGAGGTTGCTGGCCATGCCGTAGAGGCCGATGACGGCGCAGGCGACCGGGATGACCGCCACCACCGCGAGGGTGTCCAGCAGGTCGGCGGCCCGCCCGAGGTACGGCGACGGGGGCCGGCGGGTCCAGGTCGCCCCGGCGGCGACCGCGGCCAGCGCCACCAGCAGGACCGTGACGCCCAGGCCGAGCAGCATCGCCTCGCCCGCGCCCCAGAGCAGGTCGACCCCCAGGGTGAAGAGCCCGAACAGCCCGGCGGAGATCAGCGGGAGCCGCTGGCGCAGGGTGACGAACAGCCGGCAGCGCAGCAGCAACGCGGCCACGGCGAGACCGGTCAGGATCTGCGCGGACAGGCCGCCGGCGGACGCCAGCACCACGAAAGCGCCCACGCAGAGCAGGGCGTGCCCGATCAGCAGGCCGGTGAGCAACTCCTCGGTGCGGCTGACCGCGGCGAAGACCCGGGCCCGGTCGGGGCGTTCCCGCGCCGCGTCCATCGCCGAGCTGCGGGCCGGGGCGCCGGTGAAGCTCTGCTCCGCCTCGCTGCCGGTGGGCAATGTCACCGGCGGGGTGGGCATCTTGCCCAGGCGGATCGCCAGCAGCGGCAGCGCGCCGATGCCGCAGACCAGCGCGGAGAGCAGGATCGCCGCGGCACCGGCGGCCGAGGTGAGCAGCGCGACGAGGGCGGTCAGCGCCCCGAACAGGCCGATCATGATGCCGGCGGTGAAGACCCGCAGGGACGCGGCCACGCCGACCGCACCCAGGGCGGCGACCAGCAGCAGCGCCACCGAGCCGGCGAGCAGCTCGGGGCCGCCGATCCAGGACAGCAGTGCGAAGACGCCGACCGGGTCACCCGAGGCGATCAGCACGGCGCCGCCGACGAACGCGTACGGCAGCGCGCAGCCACCGAGGACCGCCCCGGCGCGCGCGTCCCCGTACGCCCGGGAGGCCGTGATGCCGGCCAGCGCGAGCAGCAGGCCGACGCCGAGCCCGAAGAAGGCCGCGCCGCCCCAGGCCGGTCCGGCCGCGAGCACCGCGAGCAGGCCGATGGACAGCAGCACCGCGCAGCCGGCCAGGGTGGCCGTACGGGTCGAGGCCGGCGACCAGATCGTGCCGCGGCGCCGGGCGCCCTCGGCGATCGCCTCGACGACGTCGTCGTACTCCAGCTCGGGCCAGTTGTCCCGGGCCGGCACCAGGTGCAGCACCTCGCCGTCGCGCACACCCTGCGGGAACAGGCCCTGGGCGGTCGCCAGCGCGACGCCGTCGGTGCGGCGCAGCAGCCAGCCGCCGTGCTTCTCACCGTCGTCGGCCAGTCCCTCGCCGGCGTGCCGGAGGACCTCGGGCAGCAGCTCGGCCAGCGGTACGTGCTCGGGCAGCGCCACGTCGACCCGGCGCTGTGGCGCGCTGATCGTGACTCGGGCCAAGCCCACGCTCATGCCGTTATTCCCATCGATGGTGAGGAGGCTGCGGAACGGTGGGGACTTTACCTACCATGAGCCCTGCGCGGTGACCGGTCGCTGGTCATGCGGACGGGGCACAGCCACCACTCGCCAAAGTGGATGATGTGCGCAAGGCGGGTGGTTGCGGATGAAAGGGACACTCTCGGTATGAGCACGGTGGTGATCAAGCGGGCTGCCCGGCGGCCGGCGCCGGAGATCCCGACCGGCGAGCTCGCCGTCGATCCGCCGCCCGAGATCCCGCAGGCCGTCGGCGGCCGCTGGACCCAGGCGATGATGGTGCTGCCGATGCTCGGCGGCTCGGTCGCGATGGCCATGATGATGGGCCGCGGTGGCGGCGGCGCGTTCTCCTATGTGGTCGGTGGCCTGTTCGGCGTCTCGTCACTGGCCATGCTGGCCACGTCCTTCGGCGGCAGCGGCGGGCCCAAGAAGGCCGAGATGATGGCCGCCCGCCGGGAGTATCTGCGGCATCTGTCCGGCCTGCGCCGGCGCGTGCGCGACACCGCCAGCAGGCAGCGCATCGGCCTGTTCTACCGCCACCCCGACCCGCAGCAGCTCTGGTCGACCGCCGAGAGCCACCGGGTCTGGGAGCGCCGCTCGGCCGACCCGGACTTCGGGGTCGTGCGGCTCGCCGTCGGCCCGCAGACCCTGGCCACGCCGTTGATCCCGCCGGTCACCCGGCCGCTGGAGGATCTCGAGCCGATGACCGCCGGCGCCCTGCGCCGGTTCCTGGACGCGTACTCGGTGGTCCCGGACCTGCCGGTGGCGGTCTCGCTGCGCGGCTTCGCCCGGGTCTTCATGCGCGGGCAGGGCCCCACCGGCGAGGCCGACGCGCGCGCCCTGACCCGGGCCGTGCTGGCCCAGCTCGCGGTCTTCCACGCCCCGGACGACCTGATCATCGCCGTCTGCGCCGGTCCCGAGCGCCGCGCGATGTGGGAATGGGTCAAGTGGCTGCCGCACAACCTGCACCCGTCGCGCACCGACCGGCTCGGCCAGGTCCGGCTCGTGGCCAGCGCCGGACCCGACCTGGAGAAGCTGCTCGAGGACGTGATCGGCAACCGGCCCCGGTTCAACCCGGCCGGCAGCAGCGGCAACGGCCCGCACGTGGTGATCGTGCTCGACGGCGCCGACCTCAAGGGCGCCACCCAGCTCGACGACGGCATCGACGGCGTGACGGTGCTGGACCTCGACGACGTACCGCCCCGGCTGCTGGACCGCTCACTGCTGGTGCTTGAGGTCAAGCCGGGCAGCGGCCGGCACGAGCTGCACACGTACGCGATGGATCACGCCGCGGATGTCGGCACGCCGGACCGGCTCAGCGAGGAGGAGGCCGAGGCCGTCGCCCGCCGGCTGGCACCGTTGCGCCTGGCCGCCATGTCGCGTTCTTCCGACACCCCGATGGCCACCGAGATGGGCCTGGCCGACCTGCTCAACCTGGGCGACCCGGACTCGTTCAGCGTCGCCCAGGCGTGGCTGCCCCGGCCCAACCGGGACAAGCTGCGGGTGCCGATCGGCCTGGGCGCGGACGGCGGCGCCATCGAGCTGGACCTCAAGGAGTCCGCCCAGGACGGCATGGGCCCGCACGGCCTGCTCATCGGGGCCACCGGCTCCGGCAAGTCGGAGCTGCTGCGCACGCTGGTGCTGGCGCTGGCCGCCACCCATTCCTCCGAGACGCTGAACTTCGTGCTCGTCGACTTCAAGGGCGGCGCGACCTTCTCCTCGCTGGACCGGCTGCCGCACACCGCCGCCGTGATCACCAACCTGGCCGACGAGCTGCCGCTGGTCGACCGCATGGTGGACGCCATCGACGGCGAGCTGCTCCGGCGCCAGGAGCTGCTGCGCAAGGCCGGCAACTTCGCCAGCCTGCGCGACTACGAGAAGGCCCGGGCCGGCGGTGCGGCGCTGTCCCCGCTGCCGTCGCTGCTGGTCATCTGTGACGAGTTCTCCGAGCTGCTCTCCGCCAAGCCGGACTTCATTGACCTTTTCGTCCAGATCGGACGGCTGGGCCGCTCGCTCGGCGTGCACCTGCTGCTGGCCAGCCAGCGACTCGAAGAGGGCCGGCTGCGCGGCCTCGACACCCACCTGTCGTACCGGATCGGTCTGCGGACCTTCTCGGCGCTGGAGTCGCGGGCCGTGCTCGGCGTGCCGGACGCGTACGAGCTGCCACGCTCGCCCGGCCACGGTTACCTCAAGTTCGGCACCGAGCCGCTGGTGCGGTTCAAGGCCGCGTACGTGTCCGGGGCGTTCCGCAAAGCCGGCGGCGGCGGTCCCGGCGCGACCCGCGACGGCTCGGCGCCACAGGTGCTGTCCTACTCGACGCACTACGTGCCCGCGCCGAAGCCGGTCAAGCCGGCCAAGCCCGTGCCCGAGGAGACGCCGGCCGGCGAGAGCCTGCTCGACGTCATGGTGGCCCGGCTCAACGGTCAGGGGCCGCCGGCCCACCAGGTGTGGCTGCCGCCGCTGAACCAGTCGGCCGCCCTGGACGAGCTGCTCGGCCCGGTGACCGTCGACCCGGTCCGCGGTCTGGCCTTCGCCAACCCCGAGCTGCACGGCGCCCTGCAGGTGCCGATCGCGCTGATCGACAAGCCGCGCGAGCAGCTGCGCGACGTCATGTGGCTGCAGCTCAGCGGCAGCGCCGGGCACGTGGCCGTCGTCGGCGGCGCCCAGTCCGGCAAGTCCACCGCGCTGCGCTCGCTGATCTGCGGGCTCGCGCTGACCCACACCCCGGCCGAGGTGCAGGTCTACTGCCTCGACTTCGGTGGCGGCTCGCTCGGCACGCTCAAGGACCTGCCGCACGTCGGCGGCGTCTACGGGCGGCTCGACTCGGTCGGCGTACGGCGCACGGTCGGCGAGGTCTCCACTCTGCTCACCGAGCGCGAGGCCCGCTTCGGCGAGCTGGGCATCGACTCCATGTCGTCGTACCGGCGGCGCCGCGCGGCCCAGGCCGGGCTCAACAACGGCGCCGACACCGACCCGTTCGGCGACGTGTTCCTGGTGGTCGACGGCTGGACCACGCTGCGCAAGGACTACGACGAGCTCGAGGGCGTCATCACCGACATCGCCACCCGCGGCCTCTCGTACGGCATCCACGTGGTCACGAGTGCGCCGCGCTGGATGGACTTCCGCCCCGCGATCCGGGACCTCTTCGGCTCCCGGGTCGAGCTGCGCCTCGGCGACCCGACCGACTCGATGGTGAACCGGCGCGCGGCGGTCAACGTGCCGGAGAAGGCCGGCCGGGGCCTGGTCGAGCACCCCACGGACAAGAACAAGAGCCTGCACCTGCTGACCGTGCGGCCCGAGCTGAGCGGGGCCGGCGAGACGGCCGAGCTGGTCAAGATGATCGCGACCAACTGGACCGGGCCGGTGGCGCCGCGGGTGCGGTTGCTGCCGCCGTCGTTGCCGTACGCGGACATCGACCTGGCCCGGTCCACCGGCCTGCGCCTGCCGATCGGCATCGCCGAGTCGGATCTGCAGCCGGTCGAGATCGACTTCGCCGGTGACCCGCACTTCCTGCTGTTCGGCGACGCCGAGTGCGGCAAGTCGTCGTTCCTGCGGGCGCTCGCCACCACCGTGATGCGCCGGTTCCGGCCCGAGGAGGCCCGGCTGATCCTGGTCGACTACCGGCGCAGCCTGATGGACCTGCCCGAGTCCGACCACCGGATCGGCTACGGCATCCAGGCCGCGAAGACGCTGGAGCTGATGGAGTCCGTGGCCGGTTACATGGAACGCCGGCTGCCCGGCCCGGACGTCACCGCCCAGCAGTTGCGCGAGCGGTCCTGGTGGACCGGTCCGGAGCTGTTCGTGCTGGTCGACGACTACGACCTGGTCGCGTCCGGTCCGACCAACCCGTTGCAGCCGATCGTGGAGTACCTCCCGCAGGCCCGCGACGTCGGCCTGCACCTGATCGTGACGCGGCGGGCCGGTGGCGCCAGCCGGGCGATGTACGACCCGGTGATCCAGCGGCTGCGCGAACTGTCCTCGCCGGGACTGGTGATGTCCGGGCCGAGCGACGAGGGCGCGCTCATCGGTCCGATCCGGCCGACCCTGATGCCACCAGGGCGTGGTCGCTTGATGACTCGACGTGAGGGAGTGCGGTTGATCCAGTTGTCACATCTGCCGCCGTACTAGCCTTCGACCTGCGTCGTCACACCTGTGGTGCGATCCGCATCGACAGACCCCAGCGACAACGCGCGGATTCGGAGTAATCTCCCAGCATCGACCGTCCATCATCAGAATGGTCATGCCGCCAGTGAGCGCTGTGAGCGAAGCACCGCGTGCGTCCCGCCGATCGAGGCGTGACGATGCCGTACGCCGTCGGGCCTGCGGCGGTGCCCGTTGGTGAACGCCCGGCACCTGCCCGTCCGGCTCGCCGCCGCCACCACGGTCGCGGGCCTGAGTATCGGCCTCAGCGGCGTGCCCGCGTTCGCCGCCAAGGCCGAGATCGAGCCCACCGCCACGGTCCCCAGCACGCTCAACGGCCCGCTCACCGAGCCGGAGCCCTGGCTCGGTGACTCGGTCCGCGCCGAGCAGTGGCATCTCAAGACGCTGAACGTGGCGGGCGCCTGGACGTACGCGTCCGGCGCCGGCGTCACGGTCGCCGTGATCGACTCCGGCGTCGACTCCGGCCACAAGGACCTTCAGGGCCAGGTGCTGCCGGGCCTCGACCTGGTCGACTCCGGCGGCGACGGCGACACCGACCTGGTCGGGCACGGCACCACGGTGTCGGCTCTCATCGCCGGCCGCGGTGACGACGAGGCCGGCGTGGTCGGCATCGCCCCCAAAGCCAAGATCCTTCCGGTCCGCGTCCTGGACCGCGAGAACCGCTACGACGACGCGCTGATCGTCGCCAAGGGCGTGCGCTGGGCCGTCGACCACGGCGCCCGCGTCATCAACCTGTCCCTCGGCGGCAACGGCAGCAGCCCGGCCCTGGCGGCCGCCCTGGACTACGCGTTTGCCAAGGACGTGGTCGTGGTGGCCTGCACGGGCAACGCGAACGCGTCGACCTCGTCGGGCGTCTGGTATCCGGCCCGCGAGCCCGGCGTGATCGCGGTGGCGGGCATGGAGAAGGCCGGCGACGTGCTGTGGTCGGGTTCGATCACGGGCAAGGAGACGGTGGTGACCGCACCGGCGACCCAGCTGGTCGGCGCCCGCCCGGGCGGCTACTGGCGGGTGCAGGGCACCAGCTTCGCGGCCCCGATGGTCTCCGGCACCGCGGCGCTGGTCCGCTCCCGCTGGCCCACGATGTCGGCGGCCGAGGTCGTCAACCGCATCATCAAGACGGCCAAGGACCGCGGCCCGGCCGGCCGCGACGGCCAGTACGGCTACGGCCTGGTCGACCCGACGGGCGCACTGACCGCCGAGGTCCCGGCGGTGCTGCGCAACCCGTTGGACACGACGGCCTCACCGGGGATCGCCGGCTTCGGCAACGCCCCGGCCTCGGGCCAGGCCCAGTCGGCGCCGAACAACGCGATCGTGGGCGCTCGCGTCCCGGGCGCTTACGGCACGGCGGCCCGGGCGGGGGATGCTCAACCCCCGACCTCCCCGCGCGGCTGGGGAGTGGCAGGTCTGCTGTTCATGGTGTCGGTGGTGGCGGCGATCCTCACGTTCCGCCGCTTCGCCCGCGTCGTCTGACCCAGCGCGGCTTCAGTCGCCCAGCGTGCCGTCAGGCCGTCCCGCGGCCGTGATCCCGCGCGGTTCCGGTTCCTGAGGCGCCGAGGCCACGAACGCAGCGATCGTCTGGCCGAAGAGCCCGTTCACGATCCCGCAGTCGCGGCAGACGAAGTCGTCGTCGAGCCGCCCGGTCGCGCAGTGCGCACAGCTCCCCCGGTCCCGCGGGTCGTGGTAGCCGCGCAGCGCCTCGGTCAACGCCCGGGCCACGGGCAACCGCAGCGTCAGCCGTTCAGTCTCGTCCCCGAGCCCGACCACCAGCTCACCCACCAGCGGCGCCGCCGGATCCAGCCCGTCGAGGCGGGCCACAAAATCGCGTAGGGCGGCCAGAACCTCGGCGGAGTGCGGCGTCGACATGCCGACCACCCTACTTTTACTCCAGCACTAGAGTATCGGCATGGGTCGCGAGCTCACCCCCGCCGAACTGCTCGTCATGGGCCTGCTCGTCGAGCGCCCGCTTCACGGCTACGACCTCGACCAGGTCATCGCCACCCGCGGCATGCGGGAGTGGACTCCCATCGCCTTCTCCTCGCTCTACTACCTGCTGCGCAAGCTGGAGACCGACGGCCTCATCGCCCCGGTCGCCGGCGGCAGCCCTCGCCGCCGGGTCTACGCGCCGACCAGCGCCGGGCGGCAGCTCACCGCCGAGGCCACCCGCAGAGCGCTCGCGACCCTGTCCCCGCCGCACCCGCCGGTCCTCATCGGCCTGGCCAACGCACCGATGCTCGATCCGGCGACCACCGTCGATGCCCTGCACGCCCGCAGCCACGCGGTCACCGCCGAGCTCGACCGGCTGACCGCCCACCGCGACCAGCAAGCCGCCGGCGCCCCACCGGCGGTCGCCGCCCTGTTCGACTACGCCCTGGCCATGCTGGACGCCGAGCACGGCTGGATCCGGCGCACCATCGAGTCCCTGGAGGCTCCGGATGTCCAAAGTTGACCTCAAGCGCGACCAGCGGGCCCTCTACGCCCCGCCGACCGGCCGGTACGCCGAGGTGGACGTCCCCGCCCTGCGCTACCTGGCTGTCGACGGCAGCGGCCGCCCGGGCTCCCCGAGCTACCAGCAGGCCGTCGAGGCGTTGTTCACCGCGTCCTACGCCGCCAAGTTCCTCAGCAAGAACAAGCTGGACCGCGACTATGTCGTCATGCCCCTCGAAGGTCAGTGGTGGTCCGACGACATGACGACCTTCCTGACCCGCGAGAAGGACCGCTGGTCGTGGCGGATGCTGATCCGCCAGCCGGACTGGCTCGACGAGCAGCTCCTGGCCGCGGCCGTCGAGCAGGCCCAGGCCAAGGGCCGGGATCCGGAAAGCCTGCTGCGGGTCGTCGAGCTCACCGAGGGCCGCTGCCTGCAGACCCTGCACCTCGGCTCGTACGACGACGAGGGCCCGATCCTGGCCCACCTGCACGACGAGCTGCTGCCCAGCCGTGGACTACGCCCGGTCGGCCGGCACCACGAGATCTACCTCAGCGACGCCCGCCGGGTGGCCCCGGAGAAACTCCGCACGATCCTCCGCCAGCCGGTGGCCGCCGATGGCTAAGCGCAGTCGCCCGTCTTGACGCCTCGGGTGCGTTCGGTGCCCAGCCTGGCCGTGCCCGCGGCCTCCGCCGCCGTCAGCGCGAAACCCACCGTCTGGTCGTCGGCCGCCGCCGCGAAGATCACGCCCAGCACGTCGCCGTTCGGGGCCACCAGCGGGCCGCCGGAGTTGCCGCTGCGGACCTTCGCGTAGATCGTGTAGATCTCCCGGGTCACGTCGCCCGAGTCGTAGATGTCCGGGCCGGTGATGTTGCTGACCTCGCGGACCCGGGCCGACTGCGCGTCGTACGGGCCGTCCAGCGGATAGCCCAGCACGACCGCGTTGGCGCCCGTCCCGGCCGGCTTCTTGACGAACGGCATCACCGGCGCCCGCAGGCCCGGCACGTAGATGACCGCCAGGTCGCGTTCCGGGTCGTAGACCACGACCTTGCCGTCCAGCCGGTCGTTGGTGGTCTCCACCTGCACGTTGCGGGTGCCGGCGACCACGTGCGCGTTGGTCATGACGCGCTCGTCGGCGTACACGAAGCCGGAACCCTCGATGCGCCGCGAGCAGCTCGGTGCCGTGCCCAGCACCTTGATCACCGACTTGCGGGAGTTGACCACCACCGGGGCCTTGGCCAGCGCCGGGTCCGGCGCGGCGACCTCGCGGGCGTTGGTCCGGGCCAGGCCGCCGAAGACGTCCGGGAAGCCGTTGGTGTTCAGCGACTCGCGCAGCCCGGCGGAGAGCGCCTGGGCCTGCTCCGGCATCAGCGAGTTGATGCCGTTGAGCACGGCGCTGCTGCGTACCTGCTTGTTGATGCCGGGGAACGGCGTCGATCCCAGCGGTACGGCGATCAGCCAGGCCACCAGCAGCACGGCGACGAGCGAGACCACGGCGCCGCCGGCGTCGTCGAGCCGCTGCAGCGGCGGGCTGCTGATCGAGCGGCGCAGCCGGGTGCCCAGCCAGCCGGCCAGGGTCTGCCCGAGCACGGCCAGCGCGAAGATCGACACCAGCGAGACGACCAGCCGGACCGTGCCGTCCGCGAACTGGTTCGCGATCAGCGGGCCCACCTGGAGGCCGATCAGCACACCGCTGAAGAACCCGCCGAAGGACAACGCACCGATGACGAAACCCTGCCGGTATCCGCTGATCGCGAAGACCAGCATGAGCAGGATCAGGATTCCATCGACCACAAGCACTCGCTCAGAGTAGAAGTGACGGTCACGAGACCACCTCGTCGGAGGCGGCCGGCACGGCGACCGGGGTGTCGGGCAGTTCCATGAGCCGGCCGGGCTGCCACGGCCGGCTCCAGCCGGCCATGTCCAGCAGAGCCGAGACGACCCCCGCGGTGAAGCCCCAGACGAGCATGCCGCGCACCTGGAACGCCGGGCCCACCCAGCCGCTCGGGTGCCGTACCCGGATGCGGTTGGCCGGGTCGACCAGCTCGGCGACCGGCAGCCGGGCCACGTGCGCGACCTCGGCGGGCTGCCGCACGTGCACCGGGTGCGGGGCGTGCCACCAGGCCAGCACCGGGGTCACCACGAAGCGGCTGACCGGGATGTAGAGCTCCGGCAGGGTGGCCAGCACGGTCGCGCTGGCCGGGTCGAGACCGACCTCCTCGTTCGCCTCGCGCAGGGCGGTGGCCGCCGGGTCGGCGTCGGTGGGGTCGGCCGCGCCGCCGGGGAAAGCCGCCTGCCCGGCGTGGTTGCGCATGGTGGCCGCCCGCTGCAACACCAGCAGGTCGGGCTCGCCCGGCCGCTGCTCGCCGAGCAGCACGAGAACCGCGCTGGCTCGGCCGCCGCTGGCCGGTGCCCGCAGGGCGGTGAAATCTTCGGTACGGGCAGAGCCGACCCGGGTCAGCAGCGGCTCCCACCAGTCGGGGAGGCCGTCCGGACGCCCGCTCACCCGGTCACCGTCACGCCGGTGTGGGTCCGCACGAGAGCGCCGAGGGTGGGCTTGTCGAGGGCCTTGCCGGTGTAGAGCTCACGGCTGCCGTCGGCGGCGATGAACACGGTGACCGGCAGGGCGACCTTGCCCAGTGCGGTGAGCAGCTGCTGGTCGGGGTCGAACAGCGTCGGGAACGAGACGCCCTGGCCCGCGGCGAACGACGCCCCGGCGTCCCGGGAGTCGCGCGTGTCGACGCCGATCACTCGCAGCCGGCCGGCGGTGGCGTCAGACAGCGCCTGCATGACGGGCAGCTCTTCCCGGCACGGCCCGCACCACGAGCCCCAGAGGTTGATCACCGCAGGTCCGCGCAGGGCGGTGAGCCGGACCGGGCCGCCACCGGTGAAGCACGGCAACGAGACATCCGGCAGATCAGCAGCCGGCCCGGTCCCCGCCGAGTCTGACGGCCCCGCGGAAGGCAGGGCCGCGGAAGGCGGCGAAGCCGGGGAAGACGCCGAGGCCGCGGAGTTCGACGTCCCCGCGGATGAACCCGAGGCCGCGGAGTTCGGCTTCCCCGCGGAGGAACGCGAGTCCCCGGAAGGCGGCATGGCCGAGGAAGACGGCGCTGCCGAGGAAAGCAGGGGTGCGGTGAGCGCAGCGCAGTCCGTGAAGGGTGACGCGGCGTCCTCGGCGGGTGTCGGGGGCGGCACCTCGGTGGCCGTGCACGCGGCGAGCAGCAGCGCCAGGGGTGGCGTCAGCCACCGCGCCAGCA
>NZ_JBEZGQ010000144.1:0-12756 GCF_040650095.1 Actinoplanes sp. NPDC048791
CGGCGGCGCACTGCGACCGTCGAGGCTAGCGATGATCTCCGGTGCGGCGCCCGCCGGATAGCGCGGCATGTGTTGCGATGCGGCTTTGCGCGACCGTAGCAGAGGCTCCTATGAAATGGCTGTGAATTTGTACCCCGGCCGGAGTGCAGGGAGTGGATTTGTCGTTGTCGGGCGCATGCTCTCGCCGGTTTCCGAACGGCTGATCATCGGTGGTCCGCCGCGGTGCTTCAGGTTCATTGCAGCTCAGAACCGATGGCCGGCGAGATGGCCGCGACCCGTGGGCGACCGGTCTATCCGGGTGTCACGTGGCGGGGTGGCGCTAAGAGCCGATCTGGAGCAGTGTGCAGATCGTGCAGATCATCTCATCGGGTCGATCGGCCGTTGATCTTCGGCGGCAACACGGCTATAACATCGCGGGAGTTGAATGTAGTATGAACGACGGCAGTCGTTGAATAACAAGCGCAGGAGCATGACGGCCGGCCGATCGCCACCCGCGACGGTGCCCGGACGCCTGTGAACCTGTGCGCCGGTGATGCTGCGATCGGGGAGTTTTAGCAGCTCAAGCCGGTCGGGAGAGTGGGGGATCCCGATGACTGTGGCACTACGGGGTGATGCCGGTGCGAGATACGGGGGAATCGAAGGTGGAAGAGGCAGTACCAGAGAGTAGTGCGGGTGGCGAGCTGGCTGTGACCGTTCCGAAGTGTGGAATGGTGGCGATCGAAGAAGTTGGCGAAGGATTGCACAATGTCGTCGCGGAACACGACGGGGCCAGCTTCACGACCAATGACGTCGGACGCTGCATTCTCGAACTTTGTGACGGCAACCGGACAGAGGAGCAGATTGTCGGTATCGTCGGCCGCCGGTTCGGATCCATTCGTGCGGACCTTGTGCGGCTGGATGTCGATCGCTTTCTTCGCGCCGTTGTCGATCTTGGCGTCGCGATTGTGATCTCCAGCCAGATGTGAATGCCGAATGCGCCGTGTGCAGACGAGAAGTCGGTACACGGCGCACGCATTTCGCCCGTCGGGCGATGCTCATTTCAGCAAGCCGGAATCCTTTCACCCGTGGTGGGCGTGCCCTCGGCAACGGCGGGCTGCCACCAGGCTCGGTTCTCCCGGTACCACGCGACGACGTCGGCCAGGCCGCGGGCCAACGGTGTCCGCGGCTCGTACCCCAGTTTCTTGATCTTCGTGATGTCGACGGAGTATCGGCGGTCGTGGCCGGGCCGGTCGGTGACCCGGTCGACGACTGACCAGTCCGCGGCACATTCGGCCAGCACCATCGTGGTCAGCTCGCGGTTCGACAGCTCGGTGCCACCGCCGATGTTGTAGATCTCGCCCGGCTCGCCCCGCTCCAGCACGGTCTGGACGCCGTCGCAGTGATCATCGACATGGAGCCAGTCCCGCATGTTTCCGCCGTCTCCGTAGAGCGGAACCCGGCCTCCGTCGAGCAGCCGGGTGACGAACAGCGGAATGACCTTTTCGGGGTACTGGAAGGGGCCGTACGTGTTGGAGCACCGCGTGACCCGCACATCCAGGCCGTACGTGTGGTGGTAAGCGCGGCACAGCAGGTCACCCGACGCCTTGCTCGCCGAGTACGGAGAGTTCGGCAGCACCGGGTCGTCCTCCGTCCATGATCCGGCGTCGATCGAGCCGTACACCTCGTCGGTGGAGATCTGGATCATGGTGGGGATCCGAGCCTTGCGAACGGCCTCGAGCAGGCGGTGGACCCCGACGACATTGCTGTTGACGAAGGATCCGGCGTCCGCGATGGACCGGTCGACGTGTGTCTCGGCGGCGAAGTTGACCACCACGTCGTGACCGGGCAGCAGCCGATCGAGGCATTCGGTATCGGTGATGTCCCCTTGCACGAGACGGAACCGCGGGTCGGCGGCGACCGCGGCCAGATTCGCCGGGTTGCCGGCGTAGGTGAGTTTGTCCAGCACGGTGACCTCGGCGTCCGGACCGTAACGGCCGGACAGCAGACTGCGCACGTAGTGCGACCCGATGAAGCCGGCACCCCCGGCGACGAGAGCCCTCACGGCCGCAGCCGCAGGGTGCTCTGGTCACCGACCACCAGCTGATGGGTGTTCGGAGCCTTCGTCGCGAGGGTCACCTCGACGTACCGGCCGATGAGCGACGACTCGATACGGGAGACACCGCGGATCGTCGATGAGCTGAACATGATCGAGTATTCGATCTCCGCGTCCTCGAGCGTGCAGTCCGAGCCGATCGAGGTGAAAGGCCCGATGTACGAGCGGATGATCTTGCAGTTGGCGCCGACGATGAGCGGTCCCCGCAGCATGGAGTCCTCGACCACGGCACCCTCCTCGATGATCACCGGGCCGATGATCTCGGTCGCGGGGTCCACGGTGCCCTCGATGCTGGTCTGCGCGGATTCCAGCACCATGCGATTGCACTCGAGCATGTCCTGCACCTGGCCGGTGTCCTTCCAGTAGCCGGTCACCCGGTGGGAGGCCACCCGGTGGCCCTCGTCGATCAGCCATTGCACGGCGTCGGTGATCTCCAGCTCGCCCCGGCGCGACGGTTTGATGGCCCGGACCGCCTCGTGGATCGCCCGGGTGAAGAGGTACACCCCGACGATCGCCAGGTCACTGCTGGGGTCGGCGGGCTTCTCCTCCAGTCCGACGATCTCGCCGCTGCGGTCGAGCACCGCCACGCCGTACGCCTGCGGGTCGTCGACCCTGGTCAGCAGGATCTGCGCGGAGTACACCTCGGGACGGAAGGATTCCACCAGGTCGCGGATGCCACCGACCAGGAAGTTGTCGCCGAGGTAGAGCACGAAGTCGTCGTCACCGAGGAAGTCGCGGGCGATCAGGACGCAGTGGGCCAGGCCCAGCGGCGCCTCCTGCGGGATGTAGGTGATGGTGACGCCGAAATCGCTGCCGTCGCCCAGCGTGCGGCGCACCTCCGCGCCGGTGTCACCGATGATGATTCCGACGTCGGTGATGCCGGCGTCCCGGATGGCGGTCAATCCGTACAGCAGGACGGGTTTGTTGGCGACGGGGAACAACTGCTTCGCGGAGGTGTGGGTGAGCGGGCGCAGGCGGGTGCCTCGACCGCCGGCCAGTACGAGTGCTTTCATTCAGCTCCGATCCTGACGCGGTGACACAGCGGTCGGTTGACATTCGTCGTGGCTCCTCGGCGAGCCGGCGGGGCGGCCCATCAGGACATCAGTCCCCGCCGGTAGGCGTAGGCGACGGCCTGGGCGCGGTCGCGCACCCCGGTCTTGGCGAAGACGTGGTTGATGTGGGTCTTGACCGTCGCCTGGCTGAGCACCAGCGCGGCGGCTATGTCGGTGTTCGACAGCCCGCGCGCCACCAGTCGCAGGACGTCGACCTCCCGCTCCGTGAGCCCGTCGGGCGCCTCGCCGTCGAAGACGTCCGCCGACAGCGGCAGGTGTTCCAGCAACCGGCGCTGGACGTCCGGAGTGAGGTCGGCGCCGCCCCGGACCACCCGTTCGAGGGCCCGTGCGATCTCCTCGGCGCTCGCGTCCTTGGTCAGATAGCCCCGCGCACCCGCGCGCAGAGCGCCGAATATCTCGGTGTCCTCGGCGAAGGTGGTCAGGACGACAACCTCGGTCCGCGGGAACTCCGTCCGGATCCGCCGGGTCGCCGTGACCCCGTCGGTGCGGGGCATCCGCAGGTCCATCAACACCACGTCGGGATCGTGGGCGGCGGCCGCGGCTATCGCCTCGTCGCCGTCGGCGGCGATCGCCACCACCTGCACGCCGTCGAGCATGGACAGCATCATCTGCAGGCCGTCACGGACGAGGCGCTGGTCGTCGGCGATGACAACACGGATCGTTCGTGAGTCTCGAGTCATGCTGGTATCCATAGCCGGACCCGGAACCCTTCACCAAACGGGGCCGCGTCGAACCGGCCGTTCAGCAACTCGGCCCGTTCGCGCATTCCGGCCAGTCCGTATCCGGTACCGGTGTCGGTGGGGACGTGCGGCTCACGGGCACCGGTGTCGGTGACGTCTACCCCGTAGCCTTCCTCGTCGAACTGCAGGTGCACCGTGACGTCCGCGCCCGGTGCGTACTTGCGAGCGTTGGTCAGCGCCTCCTGCACCGCCCGTTCCAGGGTGAGCGCCACCTCCGGTGACACGGCCCGGTCCTCGCCGAAGCAGGTGAACTCCGCGTTGGCCTCGGTCGCGAGCCGCTCGATCGTCTCGGGTGCGGGGCGGGCTGTCCCGCGCAGGGAATACACCGCTCGCCGGGTTTCCATGACGCCGGCGCGGGCCAGCCGTTGGGCCTGCTCCACCTGCTTGGTCACGGCCTCCTTGGGCGCGTCGCGGTCGAGCAGCAGAAGCGCGTTCTCCAGGCACATGACCTGCGCCGACAACGTGTGGCCCAGGATGTCGTGCACTTCGCGGGCCAGCCGCTGACGTTCGGCGAGCATCTCGGAACGGGCCGCCGCGGTCCGGGCCGCCCGCTCGCTGACCAGCAGCCGGGCGATGTCAGCGGCCTGCCGGCGGGCGGTACGGACGCTGAATCCGATCAGTGTGACGCCGAGGCAGCCGGCCATCAGACCGAAGGCCACCGCGGTCGAGTCACGCAGGAAACCGATGGCGCTCACGGCGGTCACCACCGTCAACCCGAACACTTCGGTCCATCGCACCGGCAGCCGGCCCAGCGCCCACGGCAACACCACCAGCGACACGGCCCAGCCGACCGAGCGTGGCGCCAGGGCGTAGAAGACGTCGCCGGCCGCCACTGCCGTTGTCAGGCCGATCAGGACATGCCGGGGTCCGCGGTCACGCAGCAACCGGGCGTAGCTCCCGCCCGCCAGGGTCACCAGCACGAGCGGGACGGCGTACAGGTACTGCCGGCCGGAGACGGTGGCGAAGGCCAGAGCGGCGTACAGCACACCGCCCGCGATGCGGACGGTGTCCGAGGCGCCGCCGTACCACCGATGGTGCTTGGTGACGGCCTCCACGGCGGGGGACAGCGGACCTCCGCTCATTCCACGAACTCCATGGCGTCGTTCCGCGTACTTCTGAGGGCGACCGCTCCACGCCAGGCCAGTGTGCAGCTCTGGGAGGTGAGCGTCGTGGCGAAGAAGAGCATCGCCTCGCCGACCCCCTCCTCCGCGCCGATGTAGTGGGCGGTGACGAACTCGCCGATGCGCAAGGCGAAGGTCAGGCACCACAGGATCACCGTCCGGCGGTTGCCCTGGGCGAACGCGACGTCGTCGACGATGGACACGTCCATGGTGAAGGCGCGCGCTATGCCGGTCGCGACAGCCAGCAGCACGCCGACGCCGAAGACCATGAGGTCCAGCGACTGGTGCAGCCGGTCCACCATGTCAGGGTCGACGATGAAAGCAAGGACCGCGACGACCAGCGGGAGCGCGGCGAGCCGCCGCAGGGTCAGCTGCCGCCGGCGGAGCTGCCGGTAGATCATGATGGCCACCACGGCGGCACCGAGGGCCCACAGGAGCGCGTCCTGGAGCCATTCTGGTGTGGAGAACATCGTCCCTGCTCCTTCGGTCAGTGCGCCGGGCTTCGCCTCCGAGGCTAGTGATCGGGCGTGGATGCCACATCAATCCGTGAGTTGATCGGCCGGGTCGGCTCCAGGGTGGAGAGCCGCCCGGTGCGCGGTCCGCCCGGCACCCGGGCCGGCCACCAGATCCGGTCGCCGAGTGTCAGCACGGCCGCCGGGACCAGCGTGGCCCGCACGACCAAGGCGTCGAGCAGCACCCCGAGCGTCACCGCGAAACCCACCTCGGCGAACTGGACGAGCGGCAGGGTGATGAGCACCGCGAAGGTGCCCGCCAGGACGACACCGGCCGAGGTGATCACTCCGCCGGTGCCGATCAGGCCGCGCAGCATCCCTTCGGCGGTCCCGGCCGACCAGGTCTCCTCCCGTACCCGGTGCATGAGGAAGATCGTGTAGTCGACGCCGAGCGGTACCAGGAAGAGGAAGGCGTACAGCGGTGTCTCGGGGCTCATCCCGGCGAAGCCGAACAGGTGATCGTAGGCGAGTGCGCTGACGCCGAGGGTGGCCGTGAAGCTCAACACGACGGTCAGGGCCAGGCAGACGGCTGCGACGACCGAGCGCAGCAACAAGCCCAGGATCAGCGCGATGAGAAGGAGGATGCAGGGCGCCACCACCTCGTTGTCACGCCGGGTGGTCCGGCTCCGGTCGATCTGCTCAGCGGTGGTCCCGCCCACCAGTGCCGCGGTGCCGTCGAGGCGGGCGCGGACCTCGGTCACCACGGCGCGGGCCCGTGGCTCGTACGGCCCGCTGTCCAACGTCGCCTCCAGCACGGCCCGCCCGGCGATCGCACTGTCCCACCGCACGGCCACGACGCCGGGCGTGTCGCGTACCGCCGTGAAGACCTGCTGGTCGCGGCCACCGGGAAGAACGATCACCACCGGGGCGGCCGCGCCGGGGGAGAAGTGGTCGGCGATGGTGGACAGGCCCGTCACCGACTCGGGGGTGTCGCGGAACGCCTCGGTGGGGTCGAGGTCCAGGCGCGCCCCGGCCAGCCCGCCGCTGAGCAGCAGCAACCCGATCGTCCCGCCGACGAGCACGGTACGCCGACGCCGGGCCACCGTACGAGCCGTCCAGGCCCAGCCCGCGGTCCGGCCGGTCGTGCCGACGGCCGGGGTCATCGGCCAGAAGATCCACCGGCCGCCGGCCAGCAGCAGTACGGGCAGCAGGCCGAGCACGACCAGGACGGTCACCAGTACGGCGATGGCGAGCGTCGGACCCAGCAACCGGGTCTCGCCGAGATCGGCCAGCAGGAGGCACAGCAGCGCCGCGGCCACCGTCGCGGCGGACGCCAGGATCGCGCCGATGCACCTGGCGAGGGCCCGCCGCATGGCCGGGAAGCGGTCCTGCTGCCCGCGTAGTTCCTCCCGATAGCGGGTGATCAGCAGCAGCGAGTAGTCGGTGCCGCAGCCGAAGACCAGCACTGTCAGGATGGCGGTGCCGAAGCCGGTGACGGCGCCACCGAGCTTGCCGTACGCGTAGACCGCTGCCCGTGCCGCCTCGAGAGCGACCGCCACGGAGATCAGCGGCAGCAGCCACAGGGTCGGGCTCCGGTACGTGAGCAGCAGAATGATCACCACGACGATCGCCGAGCCGGTGAGCAGCTTGCCGTCGACCCCGTCGAGAGCGGTGTCCAGATCTGCCTCGAGGGCGCCCGGGCCGGTCACCTCCACCCGCAGGCCGGTGCCGGCGGGGAGAACAGCACGCAGCCGGGTCACTGCCTCCGCCTCGGCGTGGGCCGGTGCCGTGGTCCGGAAGCTCGCTGCCGCACCGTCCGGCGCCCGGACCACCGTGCTGGTGTCCGGGGTCGTGGCCGCCACCCGGTCCCGACTCGCGGTCACGGCGGCCAGGTCGGCGGGGGAAAGCCCGCCGTCGCGGTGAAAGACCACGACGAGATCGGACACGTCGCCCCGAACCTGCTCCTCGAGCCGGGCGACCTCGGTGGAGGCCGCTCCCGCGGCCATCCGTCCGGAGTTGTCGCCCTGGTCCAACAGGCTCAGGCGATCGGCGAACGGCAGGACGAACGCGGCCAGCAGCGTCCAGGAAGCCAGCAGGAGCGCGAGCCAGGGCCCACGCCGGTGCCTCACGTGTCGCGACACGATCGTCTTCTCCTCGACGTCGACGGCTATCACTACGGTGATGTTATGCAATACAGTACCGATGTGACTCATCATTGTGCTGAGGTGGAAGTCGCCCGATCGCGGTGGCGACGTCGGGCGTCGCTGTGAGTGCGACGCCGGCGGCAAGTGCCGCATTCGGCCACGCCGTCCGGGTGGGGGCGCCGAACATCCCGGACCGGGACCGCGTGCTGGACCGCATCGCCGGGGCTCTCAGCCGGCGGACGCTGAGCAACAACGGCCCGCTGGTGCGGGAGTTCGAGGATCGCCTTCGCCGGCTGACCGGCGCCCGGCACTGCATCGCGGTGACCAACGGAACCGTCGCCCTCGAGCTCGCCGTGCGCGCGTGCGGCCTCACCGGCGAGGTGATCGTGCCCTCGTTCACCTACGTCGCCACACCGCACGCGCTCAGCTGGCAGGGACTGACCCCGGTCTTCGGTGACGTCGACGCCTACGGTTGCCTCGACCCGGACCATGTCCGCCGGCTCGTCACGCCACGCACCAGCGGCATCGTGGGCGTACACCTGCTGGGCACCTGTTGTGACGCGGCCGGATTGGAGGCGGTGGCCGCCGAGCTCGGCCTCGTCCTGCTCTTCGACGCCGCGCACGCGCTCGGTTCGGCGACGGACGGGCGCCGGGTGGGGACGCTGGGCCGGGCGGAGATCTTCAGCTTCCACGCGACCAAGTTCGTCAACTCGTTCGAGGGCGGCGCGGTCGCCACGGACGACGACGAACTGGCCGCGCGGGTGCGTGCGATGCGCAACTTCGGTCAGGACGACGACGGCGTGGTGCGCTCATTGGGCACCAACGCCAAGATGCACGAGATCTCCGCCGCGATGGGCCTGACCGCGGTGGAGAACATCACCGGCCTCATCGCCGGCAACGAGCAGCGGCACACCTGGTACGCCGACGGTCTGCGGGACCTGCCCGGCATCGCCGTCCGTGGCCCGCGGCCCGCCGACGCCAGCAACTACTCGTACCTGTCCGTCCTGGTCGACCCCGCGCGTGCCGGTGTGACCCGGGACGAGATCGTCCGTCGCCTGGCGGAGGAGAACGTCTTCGCCAAGGTGTACTTCCACCCCGGCAACCACCGGCTGGAGCCGTACCCGCAGGAGCGGCACCGGCCGCTGCCGTTGCCCCGCTCCGAACGTCTCGCCGAGCAGATCCTCGTGCTGCCGAACTCCGCCGACCTCACCGCCGACGACGTCGGGCTCATCTGCCGTCTGATCCGTGACCTGGTCACGCGGGCAACCGGTGCGCGCGGCGAGCCGACGTCACGGCCGACCGTATCCGTCCGAGCACGGGAGAGTTCATGAAAGCGCTGTTCACCACCTGGGCCTGGCCCTCCCACTTCTATCCGCTCGTGCCGGTGGCCCGGGCGCTGGCGGCCGACGGTGTGGACGTACGGGTCGTCACCGCTCCCGACCACCTCGCCACAGTGGAGGGCACCGGCCTCATCGGTGTGCCGGCCGGCCGGCCGGTCGACTTCCACTCCCTGCTGAAGGGCGCCCTGGAGCTGGACCCGGAGCAGAGTTCGGCGACCACCCGGGTGGCCATGGACTACGGCAAGCTGCTGCACGCCGTCGAGGTCTTCGTGGAGGTTGCCGACGCGATGCTGCCGGAGACCATCGAGTTCGCCGAGTCCTGGCAGCCCGACCTGGTCGTGTACGACCTGATGAGCTACGCGGGCCCGGTGCTGGCCAACCTGCGCGGCATCCCGTCGGTCCGGCACCTGTGGGGCCCCGACCTGCCAGGACACTTCCGCCAGGTGATGGGGCGCGGCGTCGGCGGACCGGTCCGGGACCTGTTCGCCCGGTACGGCTTCGACACCGACGACGTGTGGGGCACGCTGACGCTCGACAACTGCCCGCCGAGCCTGCAGGTGGACACACCGTATCCGGCGCAGCACATGCGTTACGTCCCGTACTACGCGTCGGCCGGCGAGTCAGCTTGGTACGGCATGCGCACGTCGCGACCGCTCGTGTGCGTCACCGGCGGCACCACGGATCCGGTCCTCGGCGCGCACGTCTTCGGCGTACCGCAGCAGATCGCCGCGATAGCGGAGCTGGACGTCGACGTCGTCGTCGCGGTGTCCCGGGCCGACGGCGCCCTCCTGACCGGCCTGCCGGCCAACGTCCGGGTGGTGCACGACGTGCCGCTGCACCGGATACTCGCCGACGCCGACGTGCTGGTCTCGCACGGCGGCACCGGCACGGTGCTGACCGGTGTGGCCGCGGGAGTGCCGCAACTGATCACCCCGTCGTTGCCGGACCACGCCTTCAACGCGGAGCGGCTGGCCGGCGCGGGGGCCGGTCTGGTGCTCGACTGGGAGGACATGGACCGTGACACAATCTGCCGCATGGTCACCGATCTACTGCCCCGCGACGGCCGGTACGCGGCCGCGGCGCGGCGCCTGAAGGCCGAGAACGACGCCCTGCCCGCGCCGGCGGAAGTGGTACGACCGCTGCGGACACTGGCCCAGCTCTTCGACCCGGCCACCGCCGAGCGGGCGTAGGACCACGGTGACGGCCGCGCACCCGGTGCCGATGGATGCCCGGCTCCGGGCGATCGCGACGGAGACCCGTGGCTTCATGCCGCCGGACGAAGGGCTGGCGCTGTACGCCGCCGGGATCAAGGCCGGTGAGCTCGGCCACCTGCTGGAGGTCGGCACGTACTGCGGCAAGTCGACTGTCTATCTCGGGGCCGCGGCTCAGGCCCGGGGCCGGCGGCTCATCACCGTCGACCACCACCACGGCTCGGAGGAGCATCAGCCCGGCTGGGAGTATCACGAGCCCGACCTCGTCGATCCGGTGACGGGCCGCATCGACACGCTGCCCACCTTCCGCCGCACACTGCATCGCGCCGGTCTCGAGGACGTGGTCGTGGCGCTCGTCGGCTCCTCGGCCACCGCCGCCGCGTTGTGGGGGAGCCCGGTCGCGCTCGTGTTCGTCGACGGCGGGCACACCGACTCCGCCGCGGAACAGGACTACCAGGGCTGGACGCCGCACCTGCTGCCCGGTGGCCTGCTGGTGATCCACGACGTCTTCCCGGATCCCGCCGACGGCGGGCAGGCGCCCTACCGGATCTATCGGCGGGCCTTGGACAGCGGGGAGTTCACCGAGTCGGCCGCGGACGGCACCGGCTCGCTGCGGGTGCTCCGCAAGAACCCGGTGGTCGTCGGAGACGTCCGCCCGTCCGTGCCCTAGCCGACCGGCGTAGCGAAGACCTGGCTGGTCGCCGGCGCACCCATGACCGCCGCGGTGGCCAGCACGACGGCTCCCGCGGTCCAGGTCGTCCGCTCGACCGGCCAGTAGGCGTCATCGGGGTACACGTAACCGGTCCAGTACGAGCCGTCGCTGTGTCGTAGCTTCTCCAGCCCGGCCAGCAGGTCCGCGGCGGCGGCGGTGTCGCCGGTGGCGCAGAGGGCGAGGGCCAGCTCGCTGGTTTCGGCGGCGGTCACCCACGGCCGGTCGGCCACGCACCGGGCCCCCAGGCCGGGCACCACGAATCGGTCCCAGTCACCGGCCAGGCGTTCGCGTCGGGCGTCACCGCGCAGCACACCGCCGAGGACGGGGTAGTACCAGTCCATCGAGAACCTGTGCCGCGGGGAGAACCGTTCGGGATGCCCGGTCAACGCGCCGGCGAGCCGGTCGGCCGCCTCCTGCCAGCGCGGGCGCGCCAGGCCGAGATGAGTGGCCACCGCCAGGGCGCCCCGCAGTCCGTGCAGAATGCTGCTGCAGCCGGTCACCAGCGCCTCGTCGGCCCGGGTGCCGGCCGGGCTGACCGCCCAGGCGACCTGGCCGCCGGGCAGCTGCAGGCGCAGGACGAAGTCGACCATCGCCTGCAGCGCCGGCCACATCCGCCGCAGGAAGGCGGTGTCGCCGGTGCACAGCAGATGGTGCCAGAGCCCCACACCCAGGTACGCGGCGAAGTTGGACTCCTTGGTGTGATCGGTGACGACACCGTCCTGGTACCGGCTGTACCAGGATCCGTCCGGGTTCTGCACCCGGCGCAGCCAGTCGAACGCCGCCGCGGCCGCCTCGTGCCGGCCCGCCGCGTCCAGGGCCATCGCCGCCTCGACGTGGTCCCACGGATCCGTGTAACCGCCGGTGAACCACGGTATGGCGCCGTCGGGCTGCTGAGTGAGCAGGATGTACTCGACCGTCCGGTTGATCGAGTCGTCGTCGAGGATGCCGGGGAGCAGGACGGTCTCCGTCATGCCGGGACCTTCTCCTTGCCCAGGTAGACCACGAAGCTCTTACCGACCAGCGGGTTGAGCAGACGTTCCGGGATGCGGGTCCACCACGGACGGTGCATGATGTCGTGCACCAAGAGCTTGTGGTACAGCTGCGGCAGGCGCGCCTGCTCGTCGTCCGGACCCACGAGGCATTTGAGCCACCAGTACGGCGAATGCAGGGCGTGCGCGTGATGCGTGCCCTTCGGGGTGAAGCCGGCAGCGCGCAGGCGTGAGAGCAGCTGGCCACGCCGATAGATCCGGATGTGGCCGCCCTCGACCTGGTGGTAGGCGTCGGAGAGGGCCCAGCAGATCCGCTCCGGCCACCAGCGCGGAACGGTGACTGCCAGCATCCCGCCGGGCGCCAGCACCCGCTGCGCCTCGGCGATGACCGCCCGGTCGTCCGGGATGTGCTCCAGCACCTCCGAGAGAACGACCACGTCGAACGAGCCGTCCGGGAACGGCAGGCGCCGCGCGTCGCCCCGCAAGGCGATCGCCGTACCCGCCGCACCGGTCTCACCCGCCGCGTCCATCGCCGCGAACATGTCCTTGACCTGCGCGATATCGGCTGGGTTGAGGTCCACGGCGGTCACCTTCGCACCGCGCCGGTACATTTCGAAGGCATGCCGTCCCGCGCCGCAGCCGAGGTCCAGGGCGCGGTCGCCCGGCTTCAGCGGCAGTCTCGCGAAATCGATGGTCAGCACCGGTCGGAGCGTCCTTCCTGCGCGGCGATCGCCGCGCGGTAACTTTCGACGGTGCGCTCGGCGCACCGGGCCCACGTGAACTGCCGCTCGACCCGGGCCCGGCCGGCCCGGCCCAACCGGGTGCGTTCTCCGGAATCGTCCAGCAGCTCACCGAGGCGCTCGGCGAGCGCCGCGGAGTCCG
>NZ_JBEZGQ010000145.1:0-12743 GCF_040650095.1 Actinoplanes sp. NPDC048791
ATCAGGAGGGTACGCAGACGCGCGCCCGCGACCGGCACCGCCGTACCGGTGTCGGCCCGAAGCTCGACGGGGCCGAGCAGCGCGATGTCCACGCCGTCGATTCTGCTCCCCGTCCGCGACCCGGTTCCGGCAAGCCTAGGGTTGCCGGATGCCAGTCGCCCGCCGCAGCCCGATCCGTCAGAGCGCACCCCGCAAGCCGGCCGTGCCCGCCGCCCTCGAAGCGCCCCAGCAGGAGCTCGAGCCGGAGACCACTTTCCGCGCCGTCGCGTTCGACGGTCACGACCTGTCCGGGCGGGAGGCGGAGTCGGTGGAGTTCGCCCAGTGCCGGTTCCGCGGGGCGGACCTGTCCACCTCGGTGCTGGCCCAGCTCACCATGACCGACTGCGTGGTGCAGGTCGCGAACTGGGCCAACGTGCGCGCCGACGGCGGGGCCGTGCGCCGGGTGACCTTCGACGAGTCGCGGATGACCGGCTTCTCCGTGACGAACGGCAAGCTCGGCGACGTGACCTTCGACCAGTGCCGGCTGGATCTGTCGGGCTGGCGCTTCACCGGCTTCGACAGCGTGCGGTTCACCGGCTGCAACCTGACCGGGGCCGACTTCACCAACGCCGACCTGCGGGGCGCCCGGTTCACCGGATGCGACCTGACCGGCGCCCAGTTCCACCACGCCACCATGGACGGCGCCCGGTTCCGGCGCTGCGAGCTGGACGGCATCGCCGGGATCGCGAGCTGGCGCGGCGCGATCGTGCACCCGGACGACCTGCCGGCGCTGAGCTACACCCTGGCGGGTGGCCTCGGCATCAAGGTCGACCCTTCGGACTGATCTCTCCCGGCGCTACTACCTCTTGGGTAGGGCTACGACGATGGAGCCGGCGGCGCGGTCGTGCAGGCCGCGGCGCTGGGCGTCCATGATGATCGCCGGGATCAGCAGGGCCAGCAGGACGCCGCGCAGCAGGCCGCGGAGGATGCCGATGGCGCCGCCGTCGGCCACGGACACCGCGCGGATCCGGGCCAGCGACATCCCCAGGGTCTGTCCGAACAGGCCGATGAACAGCGCGTTGAACAGGATCAGCACGACCACGGGCGGCCAGGCCACTACCCGCGGATCGGCGTAGAAACTGGCGATGACCAGGCACAACGCCCAGTCGATCAGCAGCGCGGCGAGACGGCGGCCGAACTCGGCGGGCTGCAGCGTCGACAGGTCGAGGGCCGCCGCCTTCTCGGGCGGGGTGGATGATCCGTTCGCGCTTGTCGCCACGGGGACGAGCGTAGTCGCGGGCGTACCGTTGCGGCATTTCCGCCCCCGGCGGCGCATCCCCGGCGGTAGGGTCGTCGATGATCCCGTCGTTGATCCAGGGTGATCGGGACCCCTTATCGGGCTCCGTAACACGGCGGAAACAATAGGGATACGCCTGGGCAACTACGGGGCCATAGCGTCGCGTCAGCCTAGCCTCGTGGCGGCTCACGCCGCCCCGGTTCGAAAATCATGTGCCAGGAGGACGTGTGTTCGCCAATCCCGAGGAACTCCTGCGATACCTCAAAGACGAGGACGTCAAGTTCGTCGACGTACGGTTCTGTGACCTTCCCGGCGTGATGCAGCACTTCAACATGCCGGTGGAATCGTTCGACGACAGTGTCGTGACCGACGGCCTCGCCTTCGACGGATCCTCGATCCGCGGGTTCCAGGCCATCCACGAGTCCGACATGATGCTGCTGCCGGACGTGTCGACGGCGTTCGTCGACCCGTTCCGCATCCAGAAGACGCTGGCCCTGAACTTCTTCATCCACGACCCGTTCACGCGGGAGGCCTACTCGCGTGACCCGCGCAACGTGGCGAAGAAGGCCGAGACCTACCTGGCCTCCAGCGGCATCGCCGACACCGCGTACTTCGGCGCCGAGGCCGAGTTCTACATCTTCGACTCGATCCGCCACGAGACCGCCGCCAACCAGGCGTTCTACTACATCGACTCGATCGAGGGCGCCTGGAACTCCGGCAAGGACGAGGAGGGCGGCAACCGCGGTTACAAGACCGCGTACAAGGGCGGCTACTTCCCGGTCTCGCCGATCGACCACTACTCCGACCTGCGCGACTCCATGGTGCGCCGGCTGATCGACGTCGGCTTCACCGTCGAGCGCTCGCACCACGAGGTCGGCACCGCGGGCCAGGCCGAGATCAACTACAAGTTCTCGACGCTGCTGCACGCCGGCGACCAGATGCAGATGTTCAAGTACATCATCAAGAACACCGCCTGGGAGCACGGCAAGACGGCGACGTTCATGCCCAAGCCGCTCTTCGGTGACAACGGCTCCGGCATGCACACCCACCAGTCCCTGTGGCTGGGCGGCGAGCCCCTGTTCTACGACGAGACCGGCTACGCGGGTCTGTCCGACATGGCCCGCTGGTACATCGGCGGCCTGCTGCACCACGCGCCGTCGCTGCTCGCGTTCACCAACCCGACGGTCAACTCGTACCGCCGCCTGGTGCCGGGCTACGAGGCGCCGGTCAACCTGGTCTACTCGCAGCGCAACCGCTCGGCCTGCACCCGCATCCCGGTGACGGGCAGCAACCCGAAGGCCAAGCGCGTCGAGTTCCGCGTGCCGGACCCGTCGAGCAACCCGTACCTGAGCTTCTCGGCCCAGATGATGGCCGGCCTCGACGGCATCAAGAACAAGATCGAGCCCCCGGCCCCGATCGACAAGGACCTGTACGACCTGCCCCCGGAGGAGTGGGGCAGCGTCAAGCAGGTCCCGGGCTCCCTGGACGCGGTCCTGCAGTCCCTGGAGAATGACCACGAGTTCCTGACGGCGGGCGGCGTCTTCACCGACGACCTGATCTCGACGTGGATCGACTACAAGCGCGTGAACGAGATCGACCCGGTCCGCCTGCGCCCGACCCCGCACGAGTTCGAGATGTACTACAACGTCTGAGTTGTAGCAGCGCCGAAGAAGCGGCGGTCATGTCCGGCTCACAGCCGGCATGGCCGCCGTTTCCCGTACGCCGTCAGCACTCGGCATCGTCGTCGTGTGAGCCGTACACATCGATGCCGTAGGCGCCCTCGGGTTCTTGGAGTTCGGGACCGTAGAGGGCGTTGAAGTCGCTCGGGAACCAGACGTCGAGCCTGGCCGTGGTGCCGTCGATCTCCTTCTGAAAGCACCCGACGTCGCCGTCGATGACCAAGCCCTTCGGGGGCGCCGGAGTCGGGTTGTCCACTGCCTGCCATCCGTCGTCGGCGGCGGCAGTGCGGTAGAAGGACAGGATGCCCTCGCGGCTCATCTCTGCCCGGTATTGCCGGCCAGCGCTGGCGAACCCACTGTCGACATCGCAGCCCGATTCGCTGCCGGTCGGCGTCGCGCCGTCGGGGTGCGTCATGAGGATCGGGAGGTTCGCGAGCGTGGCGGCGAATCGCTCATTGCGGTCCGAGCAACCGGGGAGCGCGGAAATCAGGCCGGCGCACCCACACGACAGGCCGACAATCAACGCCCCTGCGACCCCGATCCTGATGGTGCGAGGAGCCGGCGCTTTGACCACGGCTGAACCCTAGGGTGGGCGGGGTTCAACTCGACGCACACCAGGTGACGGACGACCGCCGCGTCAGCACACCGAGGGGAGCCAGGCCAGCGCGGGTGCGATCCGTCGCCGAGCTGGCCGGTCCATCTCGGCGCGCGATGCCATGCTGTGGGCGTGGAGTACGTGTCCCGAGTCCCGCGGCCGCCGCTGGGTGGGTTGATTGACGACCTCTACTACCTGGAGGGTGCGCCGCCCTACGCCCGGTTGAGGCTGCCGGCCAGTCCGGCGGCGTTTCTCATCGTCAACCTCGGCGCGCCGTTTCGGATCCGGGCCGGCGCGGACCTCGAAGCGGCCGAGTACGCCGACGGCTGTGTGGTCACCATGCCCACCCGTGCGCTGGAGTTCGGCTACCCGCCCGAGACCCGGTCCGTCGGCGTGCATTTCAAGACGTGGGGGCCGGCGCCGTTCCTGCGTATGCCCGCGGCCGAGCTGTGTGACCGGCCGGTGACGTTGGAGCAGGTCTGGGGTCGGCCCGCCGTCGCCAGACTGCGGGACCGGCTGGGCACCGCCGGGGGACCGCGCGAGATGCTGACGCTGCTCGAGGAGGAGCTGATGCGGCGGCTGGACGAGACCGCCGGGCTGGGGCTGGTCCGCCACACCATCAGCGTCATCGCGGCAGCGCGCGGAGCGGTGGCGGTCGGTGATCTGGGAGTCGAAGCCGGTGTCAGCAGCACCCACCTGGCCCAGCGGTTCAAGGAGCTCGTCGGCGTCACGCCGAAGCGGTTGGCCCGCAGCCACCGATTCGCCGCCACCGTGTTCTCGATCAATCCCGCCGGACCGGTCGACTGGGCCGACCTTGCCAGTAGCGCCGGCTATTTTGATCAGGCTCACTTCGGCCATGAGTTCCGGGCGTTCACCGGGCTCACGCCGACCCGGTACCTCGAGGTCCGGCGGCGATTCATGCGCGAGCATCCCGGGCACGTGCTGGACGGCTGGCCGTTGCCGGCCGATTGATTTCTTACAAGAACGACTGCCCATGACCCGCTAATTTGAGGGCATCCCCAAGCAGAGGAGAGCCCTGTGGGCAAGGTGGTCATGTACAGCTCGGTGTCGGTGGACGGCTTCATCGCCGACGAGAGTGACCAGCCCGGACCGCTGTTCGACTGGTTGACCAGCGGTGACGTCCCGTTGGACGAGAGCGGCTACGTGAAGGTGTCGCAGACCTCCTACGAATACACCCGGGCGTACTGGGACCAGATCGGGGTGACGATCGCCGGTCGCCACGTCTTCGACCTGACGGACGGCTGGGACGGTAAGCCGCCGAGCGGGATCGACCACGTGGTTGTCGTGACGCACCGGCCGCCGCCCGAGGGCTGGGACCCCGCGGCGCCGTTCCACTTCGTCGACGGGGTCGAGGCCGCGGTGGCCAAGGCGCAGGAGCTGGCCGGCGACCGCTTGGTCGAGGTCGCCGCCGGTGACGTCGGTGGCCAGGCACTTGCCGCGGGCCTGGTCGACGAGGTACGGATGGACGTCGTGCCCGTCGTCTTCGGGTCCGGCAAGCGCTTCTTCGGGTCGGTCGACGCGCAGCAGCTGCTGGCGGACCCGGACGTGGTGATCCAGGGCGACCGGGTGCTGCACCTGCGCTACCAGGTGCGCCGTTGACCGGGTCCGCCAGAGGCCGCGTGCCTGTTCAGCCGCGGAGCTTGTCCCGCAGCTTGACCAGCCGCTTGCGCAGCGGCTTCGGGAGCTTGCGGCCCAAGCTGTACAGCAGCTCCTTCGGCCGGGACCGCTCGTAGACGAACTCGTACGTCGGCGTGGCGTTGAAGACCCGGCCGGTCGGGCGGTAGCCGTACGGCTTCAGCGCCGCCTCGATCGTGGAGCGTTCCGGCTCGCCGAAGGCCTCCGCGAAGACGATCGGGTGGTGGCCGCGGAGGATGCGGCGGGCGCCTTTGAGCACCTGCTCCTCCATGCCCTCCACATCGATCTTCAGGACGACGACCTTGCCGCGGACGACCTTGTCGAGCGGTACGACGTCGAAGTGCTCCCAGACCCCGTCCAGGAACGACTTGGCCTGTCCGGGCTCGCTGCCCAGACCCACGTGGTGCACCGTCACCTTGCTGGTGAGGTCGTTCACGTCGACGTTCATCTGGGTCCACCCGGCGCAGCGCTCGCGCGGGTCGAAGGCGTGCACGTGCGTCGACGGGCAGTACATCCCGAACCAGACCGTGTGGGTGCCCAGGCAGGAGCCGGCGTCCACGTACACGCCGCGCTTGTTCAGGGTGCGGATGTAGTCCAGGAACTTCTGCTCGTAGAACTGGTTGGTGAAGAACGGCTTGTAAAGGGTGGGCGGGGCATCCTGCGGCCACGGTGACATGTCGAAGCGGCTGGTGATGCCGTGTCGTTTGACGGTGATCATCGGCTCTGCCGTTGGATCCATGCGACTACCCTGTCTGTTCGCGGAGCCCGCCGACATCACGGGGCTTACGCCTGTCGGTTATCCATCGGCATCCTTTACCGGGAGCGATGAAAATACTACTGGTCATCGGGTGGGACTTTCCCAGTTGAAGCAGACGGCGTGGCGCATTCCGCGGCAGCGCACAAGGGAGCGGGTCACGGCGAGCGGGATCCCGCCGCCGCAGCCACCGACGCGCCGTCACCCGTACCGGAAAGTGCTTGTCGCCCTGGGGGTTGTCGCGCTGCTGGCGCAAATGGCCTTTGTGATGGTCACCGCGGCGCGGCAGCAGTCGCAGACCGCGGACGAGGGTGTGTACATCGCCGCGGCGGTCGTCTACCTGCGGCATCACGAGCTGCGCTACAACCCCGAACATCCGCCGCTGGCCAAGCTGGTGATGGCCGCCGGCCTCGCTTTCGCCGATGCCCGCATCGATGCGGGCCCGGACAAGAATCAATATCAGGCCGGGACGGACGTGCTCTACGAGCACGGCAACGGGGCTCAGCGCATTCTCTGGTACGCCCGGCTGCCGATGATCGTGCTGACGCTGCTGTTCGGGCTGATGGTTTTCGCGTTCGCCCGCGACATCACCGGGTCGGGCGGTGGTCTGCTGGCGCTCGCGTTGTACGCGTTCTCGCCGGACGTGATCACGTACGGCTCGCTGGCCGGGGTCGACCTCCCCGCAGCCGGTTTCGTGCTGGCCGCCGCCTGGCTGGTCTGGCGGATGAGGCGCCATCCGTGGGCGTATCTGGCCCCGGCCGGGCTGGTCCTCGGCGCGGCCCCGGCCACGAAGATGAACACGCTCGTCGTGGTGCCGGTCCTGTTGCTGCTGGCCGCCGTGTCCGCGTGGCACGCCCAGCCGGGCCTGCGGCGCGTGCCCCGGCTGCTGACCGCGGTCGCCGCCATGATGGGCGTCGGCGCCGTGGCCGTCGCAACGGTGTGGCTCACGTACCTGATCGTTGATCCGCGGCTGCACTGGACGGCGCCGCCCGGCGTGCCGGTGATCCATGGGACGGTCGGTCACCTCGTCGACTGGCTGCCGTTCCCGCCCGCCTACGCCGACGGCCTGCGCATCCAGCTCGGGCTGGAGGACCAGACGTGGGGCGGCTTCCTGCTGGGCGACACGTATTCACGGCACCGCTGGTACTACCTGCCGGCCGCGCTGCTGATCAAGACGCCATTGGGCATGCTGGCCCTGTGGCTGGCCGGCATCGTGACGATGCTGACGGTGCGCCGATTGCGGCCGGCGGCACTCTACGTCCTGCTGCCGACGGTGGTGCTGCTGGTCGCGGCCATGCAGGGCAGCCGGGACTGGGGCGTGCGCTACGCGATCTTCGTACCGGTGCTGCTGGCCGTGGCGGCAGCTGCTGTCACCGCCGTCCGGTGGCGGTGGGTGCAGGCGGTCGCGGTCCTGCTGGTGGCCTTCGTCGCCGTCAGTTCGGTACGCGCCTTCCCCTACTACCTGCCGTACTCGAACGAGGCCTTCGGCGGTCCGGCCAAGACCTACCTGCGACTGGGTTCGTCCAACGTGGACTGGTATCAGGACCTGTACCGGCTCGCCCTGCGCCTCCAGGAGCGGTATCCGGGCGAACGGGTGTGGCTGGTGCACCGCAACCGGGCGATGGCCGGCTACTACGGCATCGACGCCGGGGATCCGCTGAAGGTGCCGCCGTCCGAGGTAAGCGGCCTGCTCGCGATCTCGGTGACCCAGCTCAGCAATCCGAAGCCCGAGATCCGCGAGCTGATCGCCCGTGGGGTCCGCATCGACCAGGTCGGGCACTCGATCTTCATCTACCGGGTGCCGCCGGTCAGCTGAAGTGCAAGTGTCCACGCGGGACGGCGGCCTCAGCCGAACCGGGCCCCCAGTCCGCCGAGGCCGCCGACATCCGTGTGCTTGCCGCACCGGCGGCAGACCTTCAGGTTGGGGTCCTGCGTATCGGGCCGCCGAACCCATGAATGCCACCCGAGCCGGCACTTCCAGGGCTTGCTCATGCCCTCCGACGCTACGCTCGTTCCAGCCGGCCGGCGGGTGCTGTCTACCGAGGAGGCAGGAAGTCCGTCACCGGCATGTCCGCGAACGCCAGGCGGGCCTGAACGGCTTGCCGGTCCGCCTGGACGAGAGCGTCGCGGCTGATGGACGGGTCCACGTGCGATCCTCGGCTGCGTCGGTCGCGCCAGGCGACGGCTCCGGCGACCATGGCGATCGTTGCGGCGATACCGGCCATGAAGATCAAGAGTGTCATGCCCTCACGGTAGGTGATGACTGCCACACGCTCCGAAGGGGCAGGAGGACGATGAGATTCAGTTTCTTTCCGGACCCGACTCCCGCGGACTGGCTCGTCCGGTCCGGGGCGCCGGACCGGCAACTGATCACGTTCGGGCCGGCGGGCTTCGAGGCGTACGCCCGGCTCCGCTACATTCCCGATCCGGCCCGGCCCGGTCAGGAGGAGGCCGACGCCGACGTTCCCGACGATCATCCGTCGGACATCGCGCAGGCGCGACGGGCGTTGCACCGGCTCGCGCCGTTCACGGCCACCGCCGACGAGTGCTACTTCTGCGTCTGGGAGGGCTACTCCGACATCCCGCTCCCGCCGGAGGCGCGCCTGATCGACCTACCCCATCGGCGCTTCGCTCTGTTCCGGAGCCGGCTGCGGGACATCGATCACTGGGAGACGGACTTCGGCGGTGGGCAGCCCATCGCGCCGCCGGCGTTGGTCTGGCCGGCTGATCAGCGTTGGTGCTTCACGAGTGATGTCGACCCGCACTGGGCCGGGATCGGCGCCGAGCGAGCGGCCGTCGACGCTCTCATCGCTGATCCGCGGCTCGACGTCGTCGCGGCCGATCCGGCGGAAAACCAGCCCCGGTACTACTAGGAGCCGACGCTGCGCGCGAAGACCAGCGGAGCGTCGCCCCCGTACCCGAAGATCACCTGGCTGCCGCCCGCCCGCTCGACCGCCTCGTCCCAGCCCGCCGGCGCGGGGTCGCCGCCGGGGGTCATCCGGGGCAGCAGGAATCCTTCGTCGCCCGGGCCGTCCACGACGACCAGGGTGACGCGGTTCAGCAGGGACCATTCGCCGGCCGCGGCGTGGGCGGGCACGTCGGCGGCGAGGGCGAGCACGGGTACGCCGTCACGGATCTCGAACCGTGCGGCGTCCGGCGGAAGCATGGTCGGCATCGGGCGAGTATGCCAAAACCTCAACGCGGCATCGCCCGGGCGAGCTCCTCGCTCAACTGCTCACCAGTCGCGCCACGCGTCGGTCAGCTCGGCTCGGTGCAGGCTTCGCCCGGCCGTCAGCGCCGTGACGTCGACGCCCGCCTCGGTCAGGACGGCGTCGAGGTACTCGCACAGTTCCTCGCGCTCGCCGGTCTCGATCACCGCCTGCCGCTCGTCGATGGCGTTGAGCGCGAGCACCACCCGTTCCACCGCCGCCCAGGCCGCCTCGTCAGTGACAGTCGGCAGGTCGGCGAGCTCCTGCGCGTACGCCGCCAGCACGACGTCGACCGCCGCGGTCGCCTCGGCCGGCCACAGCTCCGCGGCGTACGCCTGGTCCTGGGGGAGCGTCCCCGCCGCGACCGCCGCTTCCTGCTCGGCCACCCGGCGCTGCCATGTCTGACTCGGCCTCTCGATCATGGCCGTCAGCGTAGAGGTCAGCGGGGGCGCGGCTGGCGCATGCCCTTGCCGCCCGGGCGCATGTTCTTCGGAATCGCGCCCTTGGGCATCTGCGGGCGGGCCATCAGCGCGCCCAGCCGCTTGTCCAGGGCGTTGACGTCCTTGCCGGTCAGGTTGCGGGGCAGCTTCATCACCGTCGTGCGCAGCTTGCGGATCGACAGCTCGCCCTCGTTGGGGCCGATCATGTAGTCGTACATCGGGGCGCTGCCGATGACCTTGGACAGGCGGCGCTTCTCCTGGCCCATCAGGTTGCGGACGCGCTGCGGCTGGCCCTCGCCCAGCAGGATCACGCCGGGGCGGCCGATCACGATGTGCACCATGTCGAACTGGGTGGTGGAGCTGGCCGCCGGGCGGACCCGCCAGTCGCCGCGCATGTTCTCCATGATCGAGGCGGCCGCGCCGGGCTGGCCCTCGGCGGCGTTCATCATCGCGGTGTTCGACCGCAGGTTGAGCACGATCAGCGCGGCCAGCAGGGTGACCATGACGCCGATCGGGATCCAGATCCAGCCCAGGCCCAGGAGGACGAGCAGCACGGTCACGGCCAGCGGGATCAGCACCGCCGCGACGATCAGCGGGACGAACCACTTGTCCTGCCGCGCCGTGAACGCGAACACCTGGCCGATCTGCTTCAGGCGCTCGACGAACGACACCTTCTCCTGGGGTTTTGCCATACCCGAAAGTGTAGTGGTCAGCCGGGTGCCTTACTCGCCCAGGACCCTCAGCTGAGGCACCCGGGCGGCGAATATGGGGGACCTTCCCCATGCGGCGCCGGCACCTTCCCGCGAAGAGTCGAGGACAGCAAGGACGACCGATCGCGAGGAGTTGTGATGTTTCCGCTCAGTGACCCCGAATTCCAGCTCGACCTCCACCACCAGCGCTCCCGGGAGTGGCGCAGCGCCGCCGCCGCGGACCACCTCGCCCACGAGGTCGCCGCGGGCCGGCACCGGCGCTCCCGGTGGCATTGGCCCACCCGCCGGCCGCCGCACGGGCGGGCGTCCGCGTAGCCATGACCGTGCTTTTCGGGGCAGGCGCGCCGGGTCCGTGGCATGACATGCTCGACGGCGTGACGGCGCAAGCCAGCAGTGAGTTCCTGGTCGGCCGGGAGGCCGATCTCGCCGTGCTGCGCGACGCCCTGAAGCGCACCCGCAACGCCGAGCCGTCGACCGTGCTGGTCGGCGGCGAGGCGGGCGTCGGCAAGACCCGCCTGGTGGAGGAGTTCTGCCGGGTGGCCACCGCGGAAGGCGCCCGGGTGCTCACCGGTCAGTGCCTGGAGCTCGGCGAGGAGGGCCTGCCCTTCGCGCCGTTCGCGGCTGCGCTGCGCCGGCTGGTGCACACCGACGGCCCCGAGGTGCTCGACGGGCGCGAGCAGGACTTCGCGCGGCTGCTGCCCGAGCTGGGCCCGCCGCCACCGGACGCCGTCGGCGAGGCCCGCCGCGGCTACCTGTTCGAGCTGGTCGCGGCCCTGTTCGACCGGCTCGCCGAGCGGCAGCCGCTGGTGCTGGTGATCGAGGACCTGCACTGGGCGGACCGCTCGACCCGGGACCTGATCGGCTTCCTGATCCGCTCGGCCCGGCTGCCGCACGTGCTGCTGCTGGCCACGTACCGCACTGATGAGCTGCACCGCGGCCATCCGCTGCGGCCGTTCCTGGCCGAGCTGGACCGGGTCCGCGGCGTGCAACGCGCCGACCTGGACCGCCTCGACCGCGACGGCACCGCCGAGATGCTGGCCCACCTGCTCGGCACCGAGCCGGAGCCGCGCACGGTCGACGCCGTCCACGAGCGCGCCCAGGGCAACCCGTTCTTCATCGAGCAGTTCGCCGCGTCCGCCGACCCGACCTGCTGCGACATCCCGCACAGCCTGCGCGACCTGCTGCTGACCCGGGTCGACCAGCTCAGCGACGCCGCCCAGCGGGTGCTGCGGGTGGCCGCGGTCGGCGGCACCAAGTTCGGTCACGAGCTGCTCAGCCGGGTCGCCGGCATCGACGAGGCCGACCTGGAGTCGGCGCTGCGGGCCGTCGTCGCGGCCCAGCTGATCGTCTTCGACGCCGACGGCGGCTACGAGTTCCGGCACGCGCTGGTGCGCGAGGCCGTCCACGACGACCTGCTGCCCGGCGAGCACGCCCGGCTGCACGCCCGCTACGCCGAGGCGGTCGAGGCCGAGCCGCAGCTGGTCGCGATGGGCCGGGCCCCGGCGGAGATCGCCCACCACTGGTACGCGGCCCACGACCACCCCAAGGCCCTGACCGCGGCTCGGCGCGCGGCGCAGGCGGCCGGCCGGCGGTACGCGTACGCGGAGCAGGCCCGGCTGCTGGAGCGGGTCCTGGAGCTGTGGGAGCAGGTCCCCGAGGCGGCGCAGCTGCTCGGCGCCAGCCACCTCGACCTCCTCGAGGAGACCGGCCTGGTGGCCATCGACGCCGGCGACCACCAACGCGCGCTCAAGCTGACCAAGGCGGCGCTGGCCGACCTGGACGTCGAGGCCGAGCCGGTGCGCGCGGCCCGGCTGCTCGTGCGCCGCAGCAAGCTGCTCTACAACGCGGGCACCAGCGACGGCGCGGCGGAGGCCCGGGAGGCGTACCGACTGCTCCGCGCGGCGCCGCCGTCACAGGAACGGGTCACGCTGATCGCTGACGTCGCGTACGCGCTCGGCGGGGTCGACGACGAAGAGGCCGGCCGGGTCGCCGAGGAGGCCATGGCCGCGGCCCGCGAAGTCGGCGACGTGTCCGCGCAGGTGTCCGCGACCATCACGTACGGCCAGGTGTGCGGCGGCCGGTTGTCCGCCGTGGAGGCGCTGCCCGCGATGCAGGCCGCCGCGGTACGCGCCCGCGAGACCGGTGACCTGCCCAACCTCGCCCGGGCGCTGGTCAACGTCTCCGACACCCTGTTCGAGCTGGGCCGCTACGAGGAGTCCGCGGCCACGGCGGCCGAGGGCGTGCCGTACGCGGACCGGGTCGGGGTGCACCGCACCACCGGGGTGTTCCTGCTGGCCAACCACGCCGAGGCGCTGATGGCCCTGGGCCGCTGGGACGAGGCCGACGCCCGGTGCGCCGAGGCCGCGCGCCTCGATCCGCCCGGCACGCTGGCGCTGCCGTGGATGCGGCTGCGGACCGCGCTGC
>NZ_JBEZGQ010000146.1:0-12648 GCF_040650095.1 Actinoplanes sp. NPDC048791
ACGCGACGCGCACCTGCCGCCCAGCCCCTTCTACACCTGGGTCGCGGGCGAGTCCCGGCTGGCCACCACGGTACGGCGACACCTGGTCAACGACCGCGGAGTGCCCAAGCGGGACATCTCCTTCATCGGCTACTGGCGCCTCGGCCGGTCCGCCCCCGGCTGAGAGGAATCCCTTGTGCGGCACCATGTCCTGACCACGGCGGACGAGATCGAGACAGCCATCGGCCGTCCGCCCCCGATGATCATGCTCAAGCAGATCAGCGCCCTCGACGCGGGCTGCCGGACCGTCCTGGCCCGGTGCCCGATCGCGGCGTTCGGCTACCGCACCACCGACGGCACCAGCCGGACGACCTTCATCGGCGGCGCGCCGGGATTCACGCGTGTCCACTCACCCACGCGGATCTCGTTCTCCCTCCCCGAGCCCGGTGACCCGTACGGTCCGGTCTCGTTGTTCTTCCTCCTTCCGGGCGTCGGCGAGCTCCTGCGGGTCAACGGCACGGTCACCGCACGCCAGGGCTCCGAGACGACGGTCGAGATCCAGGAGGCGTACGTGCACTGTGCTCAGGCCGTACTCCGGTCCGGTCTCTGGCAGCCACCCGCCCAGCCGCAGCCGGCCGCGGAGATCGCGGGGGACGGGCCCCTGAGCCGGCCCGGCGTCGCCGATTTCCTGGCCGGTGCGCCGTTTCTCGCGCTGTCCACGTGGGACTCCTCCGGCGGCAGCGACACGAGCCCGCGCGGCGATCAGCAGGCGGTGGCGCGGATTCTGGACGACCGCACCCTCGTCATTCCGGACCGCCGCGGCAACAAACGCGCCGACACGCTGCACAACCTGCTCCAGGACGACCGGCTCTCGTTCGCCGCGCTGGTCCCGGGCCGCAGCGGTGTCCTGCACGTCCGCGGGCGCGGCGCGATCACCGGCGTCCCGGCGCTGCTGGTGACGATGGCGTTGCGCGGCACACCCCCGCACGCGGCGCTGCTCATCGACGTCGAGCACGCCGAGGTGACAGGCAACGACGCCGTGGCCCGGTCCCGGCTGTGGTCGCCCGGCGCGCACCTCGACCGCGGCACGGTGCCGGACCTGATGGCGCTGGCGGGGGAGCACCTCGCCGCCAACGCTGACGGTCGCTCGACCACGTACCTGATGAAGGTTGTCGGGGTGATCCCCGGGATGACGCGGTTGCTGCGGCTGGTGATGAACCGCGCCTACCGCTTCGGCCTGCGCAAGGAGGGCTACGGGGAGATCGCGCCCGTCCCGGGCGGCCGCCGCCGGCGTCGGGCCGAGGTGGGCGATCCGCTGCGGCAGGTGCGGATCACGGAGGTACGGCGCGAGACGCCGACCGCGGTCACTCTCGTCCTGGAGGACGCGGGCGAGCGCCGCAACGCGTTCGACTTCCGGCCCGGGCAGTTCTTCACACTGGTCGCCGACCTCAACGGCCGGCCGGTGCGGCGGGCGTACTCCGCCTCCTCGGCGCCGGGATCGTCCCGGCTGGAGGTCACCGTCAAGCGGGTCGAGCTGGGGCGGTTCTCCACCCACGTGCACGGCGGCCTCCGCGCCGGGGACCGGCTCGCCGTGCTCGGCCCCTCCGGGTCCTTCCATACCGGGCCGCAAGCTCCCGACCAGCTCGTCCTCGTCGCGGCGGGCAGCGGTGTGACACCGATGATGAGCATGATCCGTACGCGGCTCGCGGCTGACGCGGCCGACGACCGGATCGCGCTGCTCTACAGCAGCCGCGACGCGGACGAGGTGATCTTCGCCGACGAACTGGCCCGGCTGGCGAAGGACCAGCCCGGCCGGCTGTCGGTCACCCACGTGCTGACCCGCCGGGACGGCCGGCTCGACGCCGAGGGCGTGCGGCGGTGGGTCGCCGGTGTGGCCCCGGTTGCGGCGGCTCACTACTACGTGTGCGGGCCGGAGCCGTTGATGGATGTCGTCCAGGGGGTGCTGGCTGGGCTGGGGGTGCCGGACGCGCAGGTGCATCAGGAGCGCTACACCAGCGGGGCTGACCCCGGGAACGCGACGACCGTGCCGCAGGAGCTGATCGTCGAGCAGGACGGGCGGCCGGTGGGGACGGTGGTGGTCGAGCCGGGGCAGACGCTGCTCGACGCGGGGCTGGCTGCGGGGCTGACGATGCCGTACTCGTGCACGGTGGGTAACTGCGGCGACTGCATGGTGCGGCTGCGCAGCGGCGAGGTGAGCCAGAACGAGCCGAACTGCCTGACGCCGGGGCAGCGGGCGGACGGCTTCGTGCTGGCCTGCACCGCCTGCCCCCTGTCGAAGGTGACCGTCGACATCGCTTGACGGTCCTCCGTACCGTGTCGACCATGGCTTCCCCGAAAGGACGCGTCCGTAGCGTCCTCCCTGGTCTCCCGCGCCGCGGGCCCGCGATCATCCTTGTCGCCCTGGTGGCTCTGGTCGGGGCGTGGTACGGCGGCGCCGCGGGCCATCGCGTGGGCCTGGAGCTGGCTCCCGAACTGCCCAGCGGTGCAGCCGCGGCGCAGATCACCGGGACCGTGCTGCCCGGGTTCAAGGTGTGGGGTGGCGGCGACCCTGATCCTGTCGTCTCGCAGCCGGACGGGGAAGGCATCGAGTACGGCTACGCGACCTACTGGGTGCGCCACAACGACGCCACCCGCGACGTCGGCGGCTACAGCGCCGCGGCCCGGGACCGGCTCGTCGCCGCCGGGTGGGAAGTGCACGACTTCACGCTCACCGGCCCCGAGAACTACATCGACGGCGGTCAGGGCAGCGGGGCGACGTTCTGGGCGGACCGCTCCGGCCTGGTGCTCGGGTACGACAACTCGCTGCTGACCGGGTTCCCGGCGTACGACTCCGACGGTGGTGTCCAGCTGACGCTGCGCCGCGGCAGTTCGTCCGGGGCGGTGGCGGCCGGGTGGGTCGGCGCGGTGCTGGGTGCGCTTCTCGCGTGGTTCCTGGGCGGCTGGGTGAGCCGTACCCTCTCCGGGGTCGCGGGCGGCGCGGCCGCCGTGTACTACAGCCGGCGTCGTCGCAGCGCCTGAGCAACGGCAACTGCCTCGTAAGGCCGTCCCCGGGAACATCCGGGGGCGGCCTTCGCCGTCGCGGGCTTAAGGTCTTGGCATGGCATCGTCGAAGTCACCCGCCGTCGAGGTCGAGGTCGCCGGCCGGCCGGTCCGGCTGAGCAGCCCCGACAAGGTCGTCTTCCCGCAGCGGGGCTACACCAAGCGGGACGTCTTCGAGTACTACCTGGCGGTCGGCGACGGCATCATGCGCGCGCTCGACCACCGCCCGACGACGCTGCAACGCTTCCCCGACGGCATCGAGGGGGAGATGTTCTTCCAGAAGCGGATCTCCACCCGGGGCGTGCCGGCCTGGGTCGAGAGCGCCACGATCACCTTCCCGAGCGGGCGTACCGCCGACGAGCTCTGCCCCGCCGACCTCGCGCACGTCGCCTGGGCCGCGCAGATGGGCACCATCGTCTTCCACCCCTGGCCGGTGCGGGCCGCGTCCCCGGACCAGCCGGACGAGCTGCGCATCGACCTCGACCCGCAGCCGGGCACCGACTTCCGCGACGTGATCACCACCGCCGGGGTGGTGCACGAGGTCCTGGACGAGCTGGGCTGGACCGGCTACCCGAAGACCTCCGGCGGGCGCGGCGTGCACGTGTACGTGCGGATCGCCCCCACCCACTCCTTCGTGGACGTGCGCCGGGCGGCGATCGCGCTGGCCCGCGAGGTGGAACGCCGCAGCCCGGAGCGGATCACCACGGCGTGGTGGAAGGAGGAGCGCGGCGAGCGGGTCTTCCTGGACTACAACCAGACGGCCCGGGACCGGACGATCGCGTGTGCGTACTCGCTGCGCGCCAACGGCCGGGCCACCGTCTCCGCGCCGGTGACCTGGGCCGAGCTGCCCGACGTCGAGCCGGACGACTTCGACCTGCGGACCGTGCCCGAGCGGTTCGCCAAGATCGGTGACCCGCACGCCGGGATCGACGACGTCGCGCACGACATCGCGCCGCTGCTGGAGTGGTCGGCGCGGGACGAGCAGGCCGGGCTCGGCGACCTGCCGTACCCGCCGGACCACCCGAAGATGCCCGGCGAGCCGCCGCGGGTGCAGCCCAGCCGCAAGAACGAGGCGAACTGGTGATCGGCTAGAGCGCGAGCTTGAAACCCAGGTGTGAGGCCTCGAAGCCCAGCGACGCGTAGAAGCGGTGGGCGTCCGTGCGGCGCTTGTCCGTGGTGAGCTGGGCCAGGCCGCAGCCGCGTTCCCGGGCCCGCTCCAGCGACCAGACCATCATCGCCCGGCCGATGCCGCGGCCGCGCAGGTCACCGCGCACCCGGACCGCCTCGATGGTCATCCGCTCGGCGCCGCGCCGGCTCAGCGACGGGATGAAGGTGAGCTGGCAGGTGCCGACCACCGTGCCGTCCTCGTCGGCCACGATCAGCTCGTTGCGTGGGTCCGCGTCGATAGCCTCGAACGCCGCCCAGGCGGCCGCGTCCACCGCCTCGGGAGTGAGCCCACCGGTGGCCTCGGCACCGGCCCCGCCGGCCGGCGGCGGCGCAGCGTCGGCCTCGCGGGACCGGGCGATTTCGTCGTCGGTGAGCAGCTCGAGGATCGCCGGGACATCGGCTCGGGTCGCGCTGCGGAAGATCACGTGGGCCACGCGGCCATCCTGACACGCCCGACGGGCTGAGCCGCCGACTGGCCCCGGGCGGGCACGATGACCGCATGCGACTGCTGTTGGTCCCGGTGCGGGGGATCTACCGCGGGCTGGTCTGGCTCGCCAACTCGCCGCCCACGCTGATCCTGTCCTATTCGCTGCTCATCGCGATGTGCAGCGTGATCTACCACTTCGTCGAGAAGGTGACCTACGGCGACGCCCTGTGGTGGGCCGTGGTCACCGCCTCGACGGTCGGCTACGGCGACATCTCGCCCAAGACGGGCGTGGGCCGCGTGATGGCCGGCCTGCTCATCTCGCTCATGGTGCTGATCGTCGTCCCGCTGATCACGGCCCAGTTCGCCAGCAAGCTCATCGTCGACCACGACGCGTTCCAGCACGACGAGCAGGAGGAGCTGAAGAACAACCTGCGGGAGGTGCGTCAGCTGCTGGCCGAGCTGGCCGCCCGCGAGGGGATCACCGTGGAGGGCAACGCAGCCCCTCCTTCGGCAGCTCCAGACCGATGAGGTAGCCGTCGACCGCGTCGACGATGCACTTGGTGCTGGGATACGCCGTGTGTCCCTCGCCCTCCCAGGTGAGGACCTGCCCGGTGCCGAGCATCTTGGCCAGCTCGGCGGTGTTCTCGTACGGCGTGGCGGGGTCACCGGTGGTGCCGACGACCACGATCGGCGGCGCACCGGTGGCCGCACCGGCCGGGTACGGGTCCCGGGCGCCCGGCCAGAAGGTGCACGGCAGCATGCCCATGGCCAGCGCCGCACCGAACAGCGGGTACTTCTTGCGCCACTCGCCCTGCAGCTGGCGGATCTTCTCCACCGTGGGGGCGCCGGCGGTGTCCGCGCAGTTCACCGCGAGGTTGGCGTCGAACAGGTTGGAGTAGCTGCCGTCCGGCTTGCGGTCGGCGTACTGGTCGGCGAGGTCGAAGATGTCGCTCGCGTCGCCGGTCTGCAGCCCGTCGACCGCCTTGGCGAGCTGCTGCCAGCCGGACTCCGTGTAGAGCGACGAGATCACCGCCACGAAGATCCAGCCGGGAGTGGCCTCGCGGCCGTCGGGGCCCTCGACCGGGGACGCCTCGGCCTTGGCCAGGGCGTCGGTGACCGCGCCGCGGGCGTCCGGGGCGATCGGGCACTTGGCCGCGTTGGCCTTGCACCAGGTGGTGAAGTTGGTGAACGCCCGCTCGAAGCCCTTGGCCTGCGACTCGGAGCCGGCGATGAAGTCCTGCTTCGGGTTGATCGCGCCGTCGAGCACCAGCGCCCGGACCTTGTCCGGGAAGAGCTGGGCGTACGTGGCGCCGAGCAGGGTGCCGTAGGAGAGGCCCAGGTAGGTCGTCTTCTGGTCGCCGACAGCCGCGCGGATCGCGTCCATGTCGCGGGCGGCCTGCTCGGTGGAGAAGAACGGCAGCTGGGGGCCGTACTTCTGGCCGCAGCCCTCGGCCACGCGCTTGTTGAGCGCGACGACCTCCTGGAACTCGGCCTCGGTCTCGGGATCCGGCGCCGCCGCGAAGGTGGCGTCCTGGTCCTTGTTGCTGATGCACTTGATCGGGTCGGAGCGCCCGACGCCGCGCGGGTCGAAACCGACGATGTCGAACCGGTCGGTCACCTCGGTGGGCAGCCCGCCCAGCGCCTGGCCGAAGGAGACGTAGACCGAGTAGTCGATGCCCGAGCCGCCGGGGCCACCGGGGTTGACCAGCAACGAGCCGATCCGGTCGTGCTGGGTGGCCGAGCGGATCCGGATCATCGCGACGTCGTAGGTCTCGCCGGACTGCGGGGCCGCCCAGTTGCGCGGCACGGCCACCTTGGCGCAGTCGTAGGTCATGCCGGAAGCGGCCCGGCCGACCAGCTTCTCCGGCACGTCCGGGCAGGGGGTCCACTGCGCCTGGGTGCCGGGCACCGCGGGCGGCGCCTGGCTGCCGGTGGTCACCGGTGCGGCGCCGTCGGGGTCGTCGGGGGCGAAGACCGGCAGCGTGCAACCGGCGGTCGCGATGACCGCGGCGACCAGTGCGGCCAGGACCAGGCGGGGGGTACGCGGCACAGTGCGCGGCCTTTCTCGATCGGCTCTTGCTCGCACGAGGCTAGCCGAGAAGTCTGACAACCTGACTCAGCGGCTCGTCAGCACATCGGCGAGCTGGAACCGCACCGGCCGCTCCAGCTGCTCGTAGGTGCACGTGTGCGGCTCGCGGTCCGGGCGCCAGCGCTCGAACTGGGCGGTGTGCCGGAAGCGCAGACCCTCCATGTAGTCGTAGCGGACCTCGACCACCCGTTCGGGACGCAGCGGCACGAAGGACAGGTCCTTGCCGTTGTTCCAGCGGCTGACCTCGTTCTTGCGCGGGGTGCGCTCGCCCTGCTCGTGGGCGGCCCAGTTCCACGGGTGCCCCTCGAAGGTGGTGACCAGGTGCTGCATCTCGATGAAGAGCTCCTCGCGGACGGCCATCGGGAACGAGCCGATGACCCCGACCGAGACCAGCACGTCGCGCTCGTCGTAGAGGCCGAGCAGCAGCGAGCCGATCCGGTTCTCGCCGGACTTGTGCACGCGGTAACCGGCCACGACACAGTCCGCCGTACGCTTGTGCTTGATCTTGGTCATGACCCGCTTGTCCGGCTCGTAGCCCAGGTCCTTGCCCTTGGCGATCAGCCCGTCGAGCCCGGCGCCCTCGAACTCGCCGAACCACCGCCGCGCGGTCTCCAGGTCGTCGGTCGCCGGGGTCACGTACACCGGGGGTTTCGCCTCGGCCAGGCACTGCTCCAGCCGGGCCCGCCGCTCGGCGAAGGGCAGCGTGGTCAGGTCCTCGTCGCCCAGCGCCAGCAGGTCGAAGGCCACGAAGCCGGCCGGGGTCTGCTCGGAGAGCAGCTTGACCCGGCTCGCCGCGGGGTGGATGCGCTGCTGGAGGGCCTCGAAGTCGAGGGTGTTGCGCTCGGTGTCGGCCACGATGATCTCGCCGTCGATCACCGCCCGGGCCGGAAAGTTGGCCAGCACCGCCTCGACCACCTCGGGGAAGTAGCGGGTCATCGGCTTCTCGTTGCGGCTGCCGATCTCCACCTCGTCGCCGTCGCGGAAGATGATCGACCGGAAGCCGTCCCATTTGGGCTCGTAGAGCTGCCCGGCGGGGATGTCCGCGACGGGCTTGGCCAGCATCGGCTTCACGGGCGGGTTGATCGGCAGGTCCATCGGCCCAGTCTCCCCGTTCGCGCCCGGAAAGGAAGCCCGGACGCACCGGTCCGGCAAGTTCGCCGGGCCGATCGCCGGGTATGGGTGGGCCCATGACCTCACGAGTGGTGGTACTGACCGGTGCGTCCAGCGGGATCGGCCGGGCCGCCGCGCTCGCCTTCGCCGCCCGAGGGGACCGGCTGGTGCTCGCCGCCCGGGGCCTGGCCGATCTGGAGAAGGTGGCCGCGAGCTGCGGCGGGAGCCCGCTCGTGGTGCCGACCGACATCAGCGTACGGGCCCAGGTGGAGGAGCTCGCGGACGCCGCCGTCGACCGCTTCGGCCGCATCGACGTGTGGGCCGACAGCGCGGCGGTGATGGCGTACGGCAAGTTCGAGGACGTGCCCGCGGAGGTCTTCGATCAGGTGGTCCGGACGGATCTGCTCGGTTCCGCGAACGTCGCCCGGGCGGCGCTGCGGGTGTTCCGGAGCCAGGGCCACGGGACGGTGATCCTGTGCGGTTCGCTGCTCGGGCACATCACCGCGCCGTACATGTCGGCGTACGTGACCTCGAAGTGGGGTCTGCGCGGGCTGGCCCGGACCCTGCGGCAGGAGACCCGCGACGCGCGGGGCATCAACGTCTGCCAGCTCGTGCCGGGCAGCGTGGACACGCCGATCTACACGAGTGCGGCCAACTACGCCGGTTTCGTGGGCCGTCCGCCGCCGCCGGTGGACTCCGCCGAGCGGATGGGCGCGGGCATCCTGCGGCTCGCCGACCGCCCCCGCCGGGAGCTGTCGGTCGGCGCGGCCAACCGGTTCACCGAACTGGGTTTCAAGGCCATGCCGCCGGTGTACGACGCGCTGGTCGGGCCGATGATGGGCCGGCTGGGCCTGAGCCGGCGCCGGGTCGCCCCGGACGCCGGCAACGTCTTCCGGGCCGCCGGCCGGGTCGAGGGTGGACCGGCGCGCTGGGGCCGGCTGCCGGTCGCGGCGCTCGCTGCCACGGCGACGGTGCTGGCCTCGAGCACGGTGGCCGCCGGCGTGCGCCGGCTGCGTCGCGGGGCTTGAGTCGTCCCCAGGGGCGGGGTGCAGACTCGTACGCATGACCGTGCGGGAGCTGCGGGGCCTGACGATCGGTGAGTTCGGTCGCCGGTCCGGCCTGTCCGTCAAGGCGTTGCGCCTCTACGACCTGTCCGGCCTGCTGCCCCCGGCCGAGGTGGACCCGGCCAGCGGCTACCGCCGGTACGCGGTCAGCCAGCTCGACCGGGCCCGCCGGATCAGCCTGCTGCGCCGGCTCGACATGCCGCTCGCCGTCGTCGCCGAGGTGCTGGCCGGCACCGACGAGGAGGCGGTGGTGCGGCTCGACCGCTGGTGGGCGGCGCAGGAGCAGGCCACGGCGGCGAAACGGGGCAGCATCGGCTGGCTGCGCGTCCAGCTCGCCGCGGCCACCCAGCCCGCCATGACGTACGAGGTGCACCGGCGGGCAGTGCCGGAGACCAAGGTCGCTTCCCTCCGGCAGGCCACCGACCAGCAGGGTCTCGCCGGCACGATCCACGAGCTCCAGTGGCGCGTACGCGATCAGCTGGCCGGCGCCACCACCACCGCCGAGCACTGGGTGATCTACCACGGTTTCGTGACCCCGGACAGCGAGGCCACGGTCGAGGTCTGTGTGCCGTTCACCGGGCCGGCCGAGCCGGCGGGCACGATGGTGATCCGGCTGGAGCCGGCGCACACCGAGCTCTACACCACGGTCGCCCGCGACGACTGCTTCTATCCGCGGATCATGCAGGCCTACGACACCCTGGCCCGGCACGTCGATGCCGAGGGTCTGGTCCGCAACGCGCCCGTCCGCGAGATCTACCTGGCCGACTGGCACACGATCGCCGGCACCGACCCGTTCGTGCACGTCGCCCAGCCCGTCGGCCCCTGACCCGCGTCGCCCTACCGAACGAGCAGTTCGACCAGCCGGTCCAGCTCCGCCGACGGGTCCGCGGCCAGGCCCATGTGCACCGGGCCGGCCTGCAGGATCGTGCTGCGCGGAGCGACCAGCCAGCGGAAACGCTCGCCCTGCTTCATCTCACGGGCCGCGCCGCCGTCCGCGCCCCCGGCACAGGTGATCTCCCAGGACTGCAGCGACGCCCGGATGCCGTCCAGGTCGGCGTGAGGATCCAGGGCGAGCAGCCGTGGCTCGTGCAGGTGGGTGCGGGCGGCGAGGAAGTCCAGGCGCTGGCAGTAGAGGACCACGCCGACGTTGATGAACTCGCCGCGCTCGACCCGGGGGACCGCGCGGACGATCGCGTACTCGTAGGGGACTCTCATGCCGCGGCCCCCGGCAGCCAGGCGGCGGGCTCGGCGGCCCGGGCCACCAGGTGGTCGAGGTAGGCCCGGCGGGCCTCGCCGGCCGAGGCGAAGTCGAACTCGGCCAGCCACTCGTCCGGGACCAGGTTGATGACCTCGGCCAGCAGCGCGGGCGTGAGCTGGGCGGCCAGCTCCGGGCCGACGGTCGCCAGGGCGGTCGCGTACGGCTTCAGCACGTGGTCGTCCCACTTGTAGGCCCGGTGCACCACGTTCGCCGCGCGCGGCCAGTTGTGGTGGAAGTAGAGCGTCGCGCCGTGGTCGATGAGCCAGAGCCCGCCGTGCCAGATCAGCAGGTTGGGGTTGCGCCAGCTGCGGTCCACGTTCTCCACGAACGCGTCGAAGGCCAGCGTGCGGGAGGCCAGCTCGGCGTCGACCGGGTGGGCCACCGGGTCGTAGCCCAGCGCCCCCGGCAGGTAGTCCATCCCCAGGTTGGCGCCGGCGCTGGCCTTGATCAGCTCCTGCACCTCCTCGTCGGGCTCGGCCCGCGCGACGACCGGATCGAGCTGGGTGACGACGAGCTCCGGCACGGGCAGACCCAGCCGCCGGGCCAGCTCACCGGAGATGACCTCGGCGACCAGCGCTTTGGGGCCCTGGCCGGCGCCGCGGAACTTGACCACGTACGTGCCGAGGTTGTCGGCCTCGACGATGCCGGGCAGCGAGCCGCCCTCCCGCAGCGGGGTGACGTAACGGGTGGCGATGACCTCGGACAGCACGCCGCTCACCCTAGCGGGCGGCGTGCCGGCCTCGGGTCAGGCGGCGTCCGGGCCGCGGCGGCGCAGGTCCTCGACCTTGGTCATGGCGTCGCGCAGCTCGGTGAGCCACTCGTCGGTGTGCTCGCCGACCAGCTTGACGCACCAGGCCAGCGCCTCGGAGCGGCTGCGGGCCACGCCGGCGTCGACCAGGGTGTCGAGCACCTGCCGCTCGGGCTGGCGCAGCCGGGTCATGACCGGGGCGGAGAGGTGGGTGAACAGCTCCTCGGTGTCGCCGCAGCGCACACCCCAGCTCACCTTGCGCTGGTAGCGGTGCTCGACCTGGAGGGCGACCTTGATCCGGCCGTCGCGGGTGTCCTCGCGGAACTGGTGGATCCGCCCGGACTGCGCGGCGGAACGGTCGGCGTCGGTGGCGTCGGCGCCCAGGTCGGGCGTGGGGACCCGGCCCCAGATGATGATCTCGTCGCGGTCGACGACGACCTGGGGTGGCTCGGTGAACCAGCCGTCGGGCGTTGCCCCGGTGATCCAGGCGGCAGCGTCATCGGCGGCTGGTGGCTCGGTGCGGGCCCCGGAGGGTGGACGGAAACGCATGGGAACCTCCAAGCGAAGCGATGATTACATGCTTACACCGTTGCACCGCTTGCGCCAGGAAACGCGTTCAGCTCTCAGAGGACAAAGGCATCGGTCCACAGCTGGCGGGAGCGCCCGGACAGGGCGTCCATCAGGGCCACGGCCTGGCTGTCGGTCAGGGCGGCCACGAAGTCGATCACCGCACGGCCGCGGGCCCGGTAGATCCGGTCCGGGGTGCCCTCCGGCAGCTCCGCCTCGGCCAGCTCCACCAGGTCCCGGATCCGCCGGGGGAGACGCTCGGTCTCGTCCGGGTCGGCCAGCCAGGCCAGCAGAGCCTCCACCAGCGAGCCCAGCAGCCGCGCCTGACCCCGCTGGTGCAACGCCAGGTCGGGGCGGGCCAGCACGAACCTGTTCTGCACGAACTTGAGCACCTGCACCTCGTGCCACTGGGCCGGAGCCAGCAGGACGTGTCCCGAGCGCACCGCCGGCGTGTCGGTCACCTCGATCGACTCGACCAGGCGCCGGGTCCAGTTCGCCGAGAACGCGGCCACCTGCGCCTCCGCGTCCAGCGAGCCGTCGAACGCCTCGGCCAGCAGGCCGTCCACCAGCTCGGCGCGGACGTGCTCCACCGCCGCGGCGAACGCCTCGTCGTCGCTGATCCAGCTGTCCTTGCGGTGCAGCTGGCGGCGCAGCGCCTCGATCGAGGTGCCCGGGCGGCGCTGGGCGTCGGTCAGGTCCTCGTCCGGGACCTCCCGGAACGACGAGCGCTGCCACGCCATCAGCTCCGCCGCCACCGAGCCCTGCTGCAGCACCCCGACCCGGTGCACGTCCTCGAGGTCGTGGATCGCGTACGCGATGTCGTCGGCCGTGTCCATCACCGAGGCCTCGGTGGTCTGCTGCCAGTCGGCGACCCGCCCGGCGAACGGCAACCGGGCCTGCACCATGTCCTCGACCTCGGTCGTGTACGCGCCGAACTTCAGCGAACCGCCGTCCGGGTCGTCCGGTGGCGCCGCCGCACCGCGCGGCGGCGGGTCCATGAATCGGGGATGCGGCGCCGGGTGGGTCCGGCGGGTCCACGGGTACTTGAGGATGGCCGCGCGGGTGGCGGCCGTGAGGTTCAGCCCGATGGTGGCCTGGCCCCGGATCTCGGTGCTGGTGACGATCCGGTACGACTGGGCGTTGCCCTCGAAGCCGTCGCGCAGCCCCAGCCGCTGCCGG
>NZ_JBEZGQ010000147.1:0-12642 GCF_040650095.1 Actinoplanes sp. NPDC048791
GGGGCCGGCAGCTCCAGCGCCGGCAGCAGCTCGCGCCAGTAGGCGTTGTAGGCGCAGCTGAGGTCGGTGAACCGGGTGCCGAAGAAGAGGTTGACGATCCGGCACAGCACCGCGTGGCCGAAGCGTTCGGCGGCGCCGGCGTCACGGTGGTCGCCGCCCGGGCGCAGCCGCGAGCCGTGGGCCGCCTCGGCGCCCGAGAGCAGGGCGTCCACGAAGCGGGGGATCTCCTGCGGGTCGGCCGAGCCGTCCGCGTTGAGCGTGACCACGATGTCGCCGGTGCTCGCGGCGAAGCCGCAGACCAGCGCGTTGCCCTTGCCCGAGCGGGTCTGGCGGACCACGACCACGTCGGGGCGTACCTCGCGGGCGACCGCCACGGTGTCGTCGCGGGACCGGCCGTCGACGACGACGACCTCGTCCACCGGCGGCAGGTTCTCCAGGATCAGCGGCAGGTTGTGCTCTTCGTTGAGGGCGGGGATCACGACGGTCACGGTTGGCGACGACCACGAGGCGTGGTTCGCCGGCTGTCGCGGCGCGGGAGGCATGGCGGTGGCTCCTCGGCGGGTGCGGTACGGAGGTCATCGGGGGGACCGGGCAACAACTTACCAATCGATTACCGTGCGTCAACTGGTCGCAGGGGTGACGGGAGGGCCGGCGGCGGACGGTCATGAATGTGCAGCTCGGGTGCCCCTTTACCGGTTAAGTATCGGGGAATCGTGACAGATCACCCATTGCTCTGAGTAACGAAAGGGGGGATGTCGGTCCCCTCATAACCGGCATTCCGGACGCCGGGAATCCGTACGGTGATGGATGCGGGGGATAGGGTTCGGGCGGGCCGTCGTCCCCCGGGCCGGCCGGCCACCCGAGCGTGGAGAGGAAGAATTCTCAGTGAAACTGGGTCTGCACATCGCCGATTTCACCTGGCCCGACGGCGCGCCGCGGCTGGGGCCGGTGCTGGCCGACGTGGCCACCGCGGCCGACGAGGCCGGCTTCGACCGGATCAGCGTCATGGACCACCTGTGGCAGATCTTCGGCACCCCCGAGCACGAGATGCTGGAGGCGTACACCGCGCTCGGCTTCCTGGCCGCGCACACCCGCCGGGCCAAGCTGCTCACCCTGGTGACCGGCGTCGTCTACCGCGACCCCGGCCTGCTGGCCAAGGCGGTCACCACCCTCGACGTGCTCTCCGGCGGCCGGGCCATGCTCGGCATCGGCGCCGCCTGGAACGAGGAGGAGTCCCGCGGCCTGGGCCTGTTCTTCCCGCCCACCGCGGAACGCTTCGAGCGCCTCGAGGAGGCCCTGCAGATCTGCCTGCGGATGTTCCACGGTGACGAGTCGCCGTTCGACGGCAAGCATTACCAGCTCGGCCGCCTGCTCAACTCCCCGCTTCCGCTGTCGAAGCCGCACCCGCCGATCTTGATCGGTGGCGGCGGCGAGAAGAAGACGCTGCGTTTCGTGGCCAAGTACGCCGACTCGTGCAATCTCTTCGCCGTCCCGGAGGTCGGGCACAAGCTCGACGTGCTGCGGCAGCACTGCGCCAACGAGGGCCGCGACTACGACGCGATCGAGAAGACGGTGACGCTCAACCTCGACCCGGGGGAGAAGGGCGAGCGCGTCGCTGAGCTCATCGACGACTTGACCCGCTACGCCGGGCTCGGGTTCACGGTGGGGCACGGCATGGTCGCCGGCGTCTCCGATCTACGCAAGATCGAGACGCTGCGCACCGAGGTCATGCCCGCGATCGAGGCGCTGTGACAGTGCAGGCGGTGGTCTTCGACCTCGACGGCGTCATCATCGACACCGAAGAGGTCTGGGAGGAGGTGCGCCGCGGTTACGTCGCGGAGCACGGGCGCGAGTTCCTCGCCGACACCCAGACCCGGATGATGGGGATGAGCACCGGCGAGTGGTCCACGCACCTGAGCGCCGAGGTGGGTGTGCCCCGCACCCCGGAGCAGGTCGCCGCGGACGTGCTCGCCCGGATGGCCGAGCGGTACAGGTCGGCGCTGCCGCTGATCCCCGGTTCTGTCGACGCCGTCCGGCGGCTCGCGGCACGCTTCCCCGTCGCCCTGGCCAGTTCGTCCGCCCGGATCCTCATCGACCAGGTCCTCGAGACGGCCGGGCTGGCCGGCACGTTCCGGGTGACGCTGTCCACCGAGGAGGTGCCGCGCGGCAAGCCGGCGCCGGACGTCTACCTGGCCGCGGTCGAGCGCCTCGGACTGACGCCGGAGGTCTGCGCGGCGGTCGAGGACTCCAGCAACGGCCTGCGATCGGCGGCCGCGGCCGGGCTCGCGGTCATCGCGGTGCCACACGGGGTCTATCCGCCCGCGGCCGATGCTCTGGCGCTGGCCGGCCTGGTCATCGACGGTCTGGACGAGCTCACGGTCGAGGCGGTCGAGAAGCTCCGCTGAGCGGTTCTCCGGGCCGGTCCGAGCGGCCGGCCCGGGACTCCGCCTCCGGGTAGGCGGGCAGGTCGATGCCGCTGCTGCGGTCGCCGGCGATCTTGTACGTGAGCGTCATGAACCACGCCCGGTTGTGCAGCCAGTCGCGGATCGCCAGGCCGTGCGCCGTCTTCGGGGCCAGGAACCGGCCCGCGCCCGCGCCGCCCTTCTGTGCGCGCTTGGCGAAGCGGCTGATCCGGGCCTCGTACCGCGGGAAGGCCACGGTGTGGTCGCCGCCCGCGCCCGCCAGCTCGCCGGCCAGCGTGTACGCCGCCACCAGCGCCGTACCGTTGCCCATGCCGCCGATGGTGGCCCCGCACGCCGCGTCGCCGACCAGGGCGATCCGTCCCCGCGACCAGGGCTCGATGTCCACCCGGCAGATCTGGTCGAAGTAGAGGTCGTCGGCGGTGTCCAGGGCGGCCAGCATGCGCGGCACCTCCCAGCCGAGGTCCGCGAAGCGCTCGCGCACCAGCTGTTTCTGCGCGTCGAGGTCGTAGCGGTCGTAGCTCAGCTCGGGCGACGCGAAGACGACGAACGCGCCCGCCTTGTCCGGGTCCCGGTGGTCGCCGCCGATCGAGGCCAGCCGTCCGGGGGTGTTGTGGCCCAGGGTGTCGCGGCCCAGGCCGAGGTGGTTGGGCATCGGCCAGCCGGCGACGTAGTAGCCGAGGTGGCTGACGTACTGCCGCTCCGGGCCGAAGGTCAGCCGGCGGACGTTGGAGTGCACCCCGTCGGCCCCGATGACCAGGTCGAAGGTGCGCTGCCGGCCGGAGGCGAAGGTGACGTCGACGCCGCCCGGGGTCTCGTCGAGGGCCGCGATGCTGTCGTCGAAGAGGAACTCGGTGTGCTCGCCGGCGGCCGCGCAGAAGACCCGGGACAGGTCCCCGCGCAGGATCTCGATGTCGCCACCGGCGAAGTCGGCGGGCATCTCCATGGTCCGCTGCCCGTCCGCGTCCACGAAGCGCATCGCGGTGCCCCCGGTCTGCACCTCGCGCAGCGCGTCCAGCACACCCATGCGTTCCAGCAGGCCGAGGTGGACCGGACCGCGGAAGTCCACGGCGTTGCCGCCCGTACGCAGGGCCGGGGCGATCTCGACGATCGTCGGCCGGAAGCCGTGGCGGCCCAGCCAGTAGGCCAGGGCGGGCCCGGCGATGCTCGCGCCCGAGATCAGGACCGTGCGGTTCATGGTGGCTCCAAACTGTGTCCATCGGTATCAGTTATTTCTGTGTACGGTAGAGACAGTTGTCGCCGGAGCGCAAGGGGGTTGTCCGATGTCAGTGGAATTCCTGTGGGACGGGCGGGCCCAGCCCACGCGCGGGCCCAAGCCGGCGTTGACCCTGGAGGGCATCACGGACGTCGCGATCGCGGTCGCTGACGCCGAGGGCCTGGCCGCCGTCTCCATGCAGCGCGTCGCCGCCGAGCTCGGCAAGACCAAGATGTCGCTCTACCGCTACCTGCCGGGCAAGGCGGAGCTGGTGGCCCTGATGATCGAGCGGGCGATCGGGGAGCCGCCGGAGCTGACGGCCGGCTCCTGGCGCGCCGCGCTCACCCAGTGGTCGGAGCAGCTGTTCGCGGCCTACCTGAAGCACCCGTGGTCGGTCGACGCCACGGTCGGCCGGCGTCCGCTCGGCCCGCGTGAGCTCGGCTGGATGGAGTGCGCCCTGGCCGCCCTGGGCGCCGGGTCCGGGCTCACCGGGGCGGAACGGCTGGACGCCATCGCGGTGCTGGCCGGGCATGCCCGGATGCTGGCCCAGCAGGCCGCCGCCCGGCTCGACGAGGACGGGATGAACGCGGCGATGAGCGAGGTCGTGACCCGGCACGGCGCGCGTTTCCCGCAGCTGACCGCGGCCATGCGGGAGACGGCCGTCGAGGGCGGCCAGAACCAGGCGTTCACCTTCGGCCTGGACCGCATCCTCGACGGCCTCGCCGCCCTTATCGACCGGCGCTCGGCGCGCAGCTGAGCCGGGCGTCGGCCCAGTCCGCGTGGTCGAAGTTGCGGCCGTCGCCGCCGTCGGTCGCCCGCAGGGTCAGGATCCGCACGCCGGTGACGTCGACGCTGAGCGCGGCAGCCGGGTCGGCACTGCGCCGGATCCCGGTCGCGGCCAGCGGCCGCGCGTCGCCGAGCACCTGGAAGTCCACCGAGCCGGACTGGGTCACCTCGTCGTCGATGCCGGCCACCGCGGTGAAGCCGGTGCAGGCGCCACCCAGCCAGACCGTGATCTCGCCGGGAGCGTGCATGCCGAGCCCCTTGGCGTACACGGTGCCGCGGATGGTCAGCGGGCGGCCGTCACCACGGTCGGCCTCCCCGTTGGACCGGTCGCGCTCGACCGGCCCGTACCCGTTGCTCTCGCTCAGGAACGGCAGGTCGCTGACCGCCGGGGTGCCGGCCGGATCGGCCGGCGGCACCAGGACCCGGACCGCCTGCTCGACGTGCACCGGCCGGCGGCTTCCCGGGGCGTCGGGCGAGCCCGGATCGGCCGGGAAGGCGAAGTCGGCCGCGACCGGCAGGTCGGTGAAGCCGGTGGCCAGGCCGGCCGGTGCGGTGAGCCGCCAGGTGCCGCGCAGGGTGTCACCGCCGCGCATGGTGGCGTCGCGCACGACCGCGCCGGAGACGGTCCAGCCCGCCGGCGGTACGGGCGCCAGCGTCACCCCGGTGATCGGCCCACCCGCGGGCAGCGTGAACGTCGCCGACACCGACACCGTCCCCTCCGGACGCACGTCAGCGCTCGCGGGGTCGACGGTCAGCGTGGTGGCGGGCACCCGCCGTACGGGCCGGTCGCAGGTCGCCGACCCGGTGTACGCGCACAGCACGGTGACGAACCCGCCGTTGGTGCGCTCCGGCACGGTGAGCGTGTCCCCTCGGCGCACGATCCGGCTCTCCCGCACCAGCCCGCCGTCACCGTCGCGCAGTGTCTCGGCCAGGTAGCGCCCGCTGCCGAGGAACCCGAGCGGAGTGCTGAACGTCTTGGCGGCCACCGCGGAGATGCCGCCGACGTACCAGCGGTCGTCGTGCCGCCGGGCGATGACGGCCTCCTGACCGGGCGCCCCGGCGAGCAGCTTCGTCTCGTCCCAGACGGTCGGCAGCTGGCTCAGTGTCCGCAGCGCCTCGGGATGCGACTCGTACGTCTCGGGCTTGTCGGCCGGGTGCTGCCAGCCGGACTCGTAGACCACCGCGAGGGCCACCTCGTGCGCGTCGGTGGTGTCCCGGTCGGCCACCACCCAGGTCACCGGCGTGTAGTCCATGCCGCCGACCACGTTGCGGGTGAACGGGAACATCGTGTTGGTCGCGGCCCGGGTCCGGAACTGCTCGGCGCCGCGGATCGCCTCCAGCGTCATGACGTGCGGCCAGGTGCGCTGCAACCCGCGCGGAATGGTGGCGCCGTGGAAGTTGACCATCAGCTTGTGGGCGGCGGTGGCGGCCAGGATGTCGTCGTACCACCGGAAGCGGGCCTGGCTGTCCGAGTCCATGAAGTCCACCTTGACCCCGGCCACGCCCCACGACTTGAGCAGCGGCAGCATGGTGTCCCGCTCCTGCGCGGTGTCCAGCGTGGTCCAGTGGAACCAGAGCAGCACGTCGACGCCGCGGGCCCGGGCGTAGCGGACCACGCCGGGCACCCAGTCGGCGCTCCAGCCCTCGTCGATGAGCACGTAGGGCCAGCCGTTGCGGGCGGCGAAGTCGATGTACTGCCGTTGCCGCGCCGGGTCGCCCGGGCTGCTGTGCTCGGAGAGCCAGGACCAGGCGGTGGTGCCGGGCCGCACCCAGGAGGTGTCGGTGAGCTTCGCCGGCGGGGCCAGGTCGTCGACCAGCATCGAGCCGGTGACGGTGGCCAGGTCGCCGACGATCGCCGTACGCCAGGGGGTGGCCAGCCGGGCGGTCGCCACGATCTGCGGGTCGGCGAGCTTGATCGCGTACGCGCCCGAGCCGGCGCTGTGGGTCAGCCGGGCGCCGGAGTAGCGGCCGTCCACGTCGGACTCGGTGATGAGGGCGTAGTTGCCGCCGACCCGGAACAGCGATGGGAAACCGTAGTCACCGGTGGCGGCGGCGCCCGCGGTGGTCTGCACCCGTTCGTTCTCGTAGTTGGGGGAGTACGGCAGCAGCCACGCGGGCGCGTCGGCCGGCATCGAGAACGACGACGTCTCCCCGGTGATCGTGCCACCGGCCGGCAGCACGTACCGGTAGGCGGCCCCCTCGGCCGAGACCCGCACCACGACGTCCAGCCGGGCCCCGCCGGCGCCGGTGAAGGCGAACGTCGACTCGGTGAGCGTGACGTCACGGGCCAGCTGTTTGCCGGTCGTCTTCGTGTATCGCTCGCGGACGGTGCGGTTGCCGCGCGACACGAAACTCAGCCCCGCGCTGAGGTCGGCGGCGGTGGTGACGAGGCCGATCGGTGCCGGGGACAGCACGGCCGTGCCGGCCCGGTCGACCCCGAAGCTGAGCCGGCCGGCCTCGTCGAGGGCGAGCCGCGCGTTCACCGCGGCCCCCGGGCCGCTCACGGACCAGGACAGCGGCTCCGCGGCGGCCGCCGGAGCGGCCAATGTGGTGGCGGCCAGCGCCGCACCGAGCACAGTGGAGGACAATCGCCGTAGGCGCATCGGATCTCCTTCGCATCGAAGGATGACCATATTTCACGCGCATTACGGAGATCCAGAATAATATTTATTACTGCCGATCGGGCCCGGCGTGTCCGGTCGGAGACGCCGGGCCCGTACGCGGCTACTGCGGCAGCTGCCGGCGGTCGACCGGAGCCCGGCGTTCCGCCGGGGTGACCGGTGCGGTGGTGACCGTCGCGCCGGCCGGGGCCGGGGTGAGCGTGGCGCGGCCGGTGACCGGCAGGGTCAGGCGGCTGGCGGCCAGGTCGACCCGTACGGTGGCGCCGGTGTCCGGTGCCTCGGTGAACTCCGGGTCGCTCTGGGTCAGGACCAGGCCCAGGGTGTGCCCGGCCGCGACCGTCACGTCGTAGGCGCTGAGCGGGACCGTGACGGTGTACCAGCGGTCCGCCCGCAACGGGGTGGTGAAGCGCAGCGACACGTGGTGGGCCGCGTCCAGCCAGCCGCGGGTCAGCACCTCGTGGTCGGAGGTCACCACCCGCTCGGCCACGTCGCGGTAGCAGGCGTCGTCAGCCGCCGTCGACGCTCCCCAGCACGATTCCGTGGCCAGGGTCCGCACACCTTCACCAGTGCCGTAGTCCACCCGGGTGGCGGTGCCGTAGTCGACCAGCCGGGCGGTGAGCTGGGTCGTCGGGCGGTCGACGCGGATCCGCAGCCGTACGGACGGGGACCCGGAGATGCGCAGCGGTGCACGCAGCGGCCCGTAGAGCACAGCGAGCCGCCCCGCGACCTCTTCCGACGGCGAGGCCACGGCCGCGTCCTCGGTCAGCGACTCGTCGGTGTACGAGGCCACCGCCGACCCCAGCGGCACACTGACCTTGCGGGTGCCGGGCAGCGGCCAGTCCCGGGCCGCGGTGAAGACGCCGGGTGCGGTCTCGATCGTCGCCCGCGGCTGGGCCATGACACCGTTGTGCAGGCCCTGCAGCCAGTAGTCGAACCACTGGTGCAGCGTGTCGACCCACTCCGCGCGGCGGACGTCGAACGGGTCCACGTGCCCGGTGCGGTGCAGCCAGATCTTGCGCGGCACGCCCTGCTCGGCCAGCTCCTGCCACCAGGCGGCGAACTGCGGTGTGGCCACGTTCAGGTCGTTGAGGCCGTGCACCACGAAGACGCTCGCCCGGACCCGGCCGGCGGCGGGGCGGTAGTCGCGGGCGCGCCAGAACGCGTTGTAGTCACCGGTGTCGTCGGCGCTGTCGGTGGCCAGCGAGGAGGTCACCGCCGCGCACTCGGTGAGCCGGTCGCTGACCACGGACTGCAGGTAGTTCGGGTAGCCCGAGGAGCGCAGGGAGCCGTTGTAGCGCATGTAGTCGTACCAGCTGGAGATGGCCGAGATCGGGACGATGGTCTCCAGGCCCCGGACCCCGGTGGCGGCGACGCCGTTGGCCACCGAGCCGTCCCAGGACTTGCCGATCATGCCGACCTTGCCGGTGCTCCAGGAGCGGGCCGAGACCGGGGTGCCGTCGGCGGTGAAGCCCCGGGCCCGCCCGTTGAGCCAGTCGATGGCCGCGCGGGCCCCGGCCACCTCGGCCGGGCCGCCGACGTCCTCGCAACCCGTCGAGCGGCTGGTGCCGCTGAGGTCGACGGCGGCGAAGGCGTACCCGCGGGGCACGAAGTAGTTGTCGTAGAACAGCGGCGCCTTGCTGATCACGCCCTGGGCGTCGTACTGCTTGAGCTCGCCCTCGTTGCCGCGGCCGCAGCAGGCGTAGTAGGGCGAGGCGTCCATGATGATCGGCACCTTGACGCCGGCGGCCGTGCGCGGGCGGACCAGGTCGACCGCCACCCGGTCGGGCACGCCGTCCCGGTCGGCGTCGGTGGGGGTCTGGACCCACACGCTCTCGCGAATGGCGTCGGCGTAGTCGTAGACGGGCACGGTCTCGCCGCCGCGGATGAAGGGCTGCGTGGTCGAGGGCGGGGCGGCCGAGGCGGGCGCGGGCACGCTGAGCAGACCGGCGAGCACCACAAGAGCGACAAGCAGAGCTCGGGGTACGGCAACGGGCATGGCGGTCCTTCCTCCAACGATGGACATCCACGCCATTCGATCGCATGGTGGGCCCCGGGTGAAGGAAATCGCGCAATTTACCTGGATGACACAACCAGGTGTGAAGGATCTTCACGAGGGGTATCGCCGCCTGGACTGCACAGGAGGTGCCCGTGGAGACGCTCGCGGCTGAAGGGCTACGGCTCGATCTCGACGTATTCGACTACCTGATCCTCGCGATCTATTTCGCGACCGTCCTGGGCGTGGGTTTCGCCGCCCGAAGAGCGATCAAGACCAGCGCCGACTTCTTCCTGTCCGGCCGCTCGATGCCCGCCTGGGTCACCGGCCTGGCGTTCGTCTCGGCCAACCTCGGCGCCCTCGAGATCATCGGCATGGCCGCCAACGGCGCCCAGTACGGCCTGATGACCCTGCACTACTACTGGATCGGCGCCGTACCGGCGATGGTCTTCCTGGGCATCGTGATGATGCCGTTCTACTACGGGTCCAAGGTCCGCAGCGTCCCGGAGTTCCTCCGGCTGCGCTTCAACCGGCCCACCCACCTGGTCAACGCGGTCACCTTCGCGGTCGCCCAGGTGCTGATCGCCGGCGTCAACCTGTACGCGCTGGCGCTGGTGCTCGACGCGCTGCTCGGCTGGCCGCTCTGGGTGTCGATCGTGATCGGCGCAGCCATCGTGCTGCTCTACATCGGCATCGGCGGGCTCTCCTCGGCGATCTACAACGAGGTGCTGCAGTTCTTCGTCATCCTGGCCGGGCTCATCCCGATCACCGTCGTGGGCCTGGTCAAGGTCGGCGGCATCGACGGCCTCTTCGACGCGGTCCGGGACAGCAAGCTCGGCGACGCGGCGCTGCACACCTGGCAGGGCACGGCGAACTCGGACAACCCGCTGGGCGCGAACTGGATCGGCATCGTGTTCGGCCTGGGCTTCGTGCTCTCGTTCGGCTACTGGACGACGAACTTCGCCGAGGTGCAGCGGGCCCTGTCGGCCAAGGACATGAGCGCCGCCCGGCGCACCCCGATCATCGGCGCCTTCCCGAAGCTGCTGATCCCGGCGGTCACGGTCATCCCCGGCCTGATCGCCATCATCACGGTCAAGGGGCTCGGCGCCGACGAGGGTGACCTGGTCTACAACAACGCCATCCCGCTGCTCATGCGCGACCTGCTGCCCAACGGTGTGCTCGGGATCGCGGTGACCGGTCTGATCGCCTCGTTCATGGCCGGCATGGCCGCCAACGTCAGCGGGTTCAACACCGTCTTCACCTACGACCTGTGGCAGACCTACATCCGCAAGAACCGTTCCGACGACTACTACCTGCGGATCGGCCGGCTCGCCACGGTCGGCGGCATCGTCGTCGGCATCGGCACCGCGTTCATCGCGGCCGGCTTCAGCAACATCATGAACTACATCCAGGCGTTGTTCTCGATCTTCAACGCCCCGCTGTTCGCGACCTTCATCGTCGGGATGTTCTGGAAGCGGATGACCGCCTGGGCCGGCTTCTGGTCGCTGACGCTGGGCACGCTGTCGTCGCTCACCCTGTACCTGCTGTACCTGGCGGACGTCGTCAAGTTCAACTCCGACCTGGAGGAGAGCTTCTGGGGCGCGGGCCTGGCCTTCGTCACCGCGGTGGCGACCGCCGTCGTGGTCACCATGGTGACCGAGTCCAAGCCCGAGAACCAGCTGCGCGGCCTGGTCTACGGCCTGGCCGGACCGTCCACCTCCGGCGAGGTGATCATCGCGGGCGACAAGGTCTGGTGGCGCAACCCCGTGCTGCTCGGTGGCATCGCTGTCGCGCTGGCGTTCCTGCTGTACATCCCCGTCTGGTGACCGGCGCGAGCCACGAGAGGAGTTGAGATGTCCGAGGAGACCAACGGTCCCGATGATGAACTGCTGGCCCAGACCGCGGAAGCGGAGAAGGTGTCCGCCGCGGCCCGGCTGTTCGACGTGCGGCGGGTGATCGGCGGGCTGTTCGTGGTGTACGGCCTGATCGTCACGCTGCTGGGGATCTTCGACAGCCCGTCGGAGATCGACAAGGCGCAGGGCGTCCGGATCAACCTCTGGATGGGGCTGGCGATGCTGGCGCTGGGCGCGTTCTTCCTGCTCTGGCTGCGGTGGCGGCCGACCCAGGTGCCCGCGACCAAGGCGGACCCGGACGCCGACGCGGGCCCGCGGGAGCCTGTGGGGAACTGAACGGCAACCCGGGCCGCCCGATTGATGGAGAAGTCGGTGCGGCCCGGGTGCAAGACGGTTGCACCCCTACCCCGAACCTTCCGATCCACCGGGGGTGCTCCCGATACTCAGGTCATGGAACCCCTCGCCTCAGTGAGCTTCGCCGGTGGGGCCGGACAACGGCCCGTCGGCTGGCAGATGCAGCTTCGCGTTGACTACGCCGTCAACAAGGTCATGCAGACGCATCGCGGCAAGTCCGAGGATGAAGTTGCACAGGCCATCCAGGACCAGTTGCGCAGTGTCGGCGTCGTGCCGAACTCCCGGCAGATCGCCCAGTACGCGCTGGCGATCTCCAGTCTGCCGCTGCTCCCGCCCAACAACCGGACGTGACGCCTGCGCTCCGCGGCCCGGCCTGTCACCGGGCCCGGAAGCGCAGGATCCGGTCGTCGCCATCCTGTACGTCGCCTCGGCCGTCCGTGTTCGAGGTGGTGAGCCAGAGGGCACCGTCCGGCGCGACGGCCACCGTCCGTAGCCGTCCGTACCGCCCGGAGAACTCGGCCTTCGGCTCGCCGCCGCCGAGCGGCACGGTCCACAGCCGTTCCCCCCGCAGCGCGGCGACGTACAGGGTGTCGCCGGCGATCGCCGCCCCGGACGGGGAGGCCTCATCGGTGCTCCACGTGACGACCGGGTCGACGTAGTCCCCGTCGCCACCCTTGCCCTCGACCTCGGGCCAGCCGTAGTTGCCGCCGGGCTCGATCTTGTTGACCTCGTCGAGGCGGTTCTGGCCGAACTCGATGCCGTACATCGTGCCGTCCGCCGCCCAGGCGAGGCCCTGCACGTTGCGGTGCCCCAGGCTCCAGACCGGCGAGCCGGCCTTCGGGTTGCCCGGCGCCGGCCGGCCCTCCGGGGTCAGCCGCAGGATCTTGCCGTTGGTGTCGCCGGCGTCCTGTGAGGCGCTGCCGTCCCCGGCGTCCCCGGTGCCCGCGTAGAGCATCTTGTCCGGGCCGAAGGCGATCCGGCCGCCGTTGTGGATGCCGGCCTTGGTGATCCCGTCGAAGATCACCTCCGGGGCGCCCCCGCCGAGCTTGAACCGCACGATCCGGTTGTCGTCCGCCGCGGTGTGGTAGGCGTAGACCCACCGGGTCCGGGCGTAGTCCGCGGCGACCGCCAGGCCGAGCAGCCCGCCCTCGCCGTCGGCCGCGACACCCGGCACCGTGAAGACCTGCTGCGGCTTTCCGCCACCGGCCCGCACCCGCAGCACGCGCCCGCTGTCCCGCTCGGCGACCAGCGCGCTGCCGTCGGGCAGGAAGGCCATTCCCCACGGCACCTCGAGGCCGGTCGCCACGGTCTCCGGGGCGCTCAGATCGGGGGTGCCGTGGTCCGTGGACGGGGCGGCCGAGGCGGGCGCGGAGGCAGCCGGTGCGCTGGCGCGGGGCGC
>NZ_JBEZGQ010000148.1:0-12620 GCF_040650095.1 Actinoplanes sp. NPDC048791
GCCAGCGGGCGGTGGCCCGCCGCGAGGAGGATTTGAGGGCTTCCCGCTCGCCCGGGGTGATCAGCTCGTGGTCGTCGATCTTGTCGAGCTGCACGGCGTAGTAGTCGGCCTCGCGGTCGTGGGCGGCGCGCACCAGCAGCAGGACCAGCAGCAACGGCGGCAGCCCCTTGCAGACCAGCACCACGAGCAGGGCCAGGGCGCCGTTGCCGAGACCGTCGCGCAGCAGCGGCGAGTTCCACAGGAAGTGCGAGGCCCACGCACCGAGGACGGCCAGCATGGCGACGCCGATCCGGATCCGCCAGGGCCGGTCCGCGCGCACGACCAGATAGCCGATGCCGGCCCCGGCCAGCGCGCCGAACAGCGTGTGACTCCACACCCCGGACAGGAAACCGCGCAGCAGGAACGTGGTGATCACCGGCTCGACGTGGTCGCCGCGCCCGGCCAGGGCGACGGCGCCGAGCGCGTACACGATGTCCTCGATGATCTGGAAGCCCAGCCCCACCATCGCGCCGTAGACCACGCCGTCGAGCACGCTGTTGACCTGCGCGCGGGCCACCAGCACGATCGCCACGACGCCGAGCGTCTTGGCGATCTCCTCGACCGTCGGGCCGGCCAGCGCGGCGCCCCAGTCGGCGGCCAGGTGCGGCGAGCCCAGCTTGGCGATGAGGTCGTCGAGAGCCGCGCTGCCGGGGATCGACACGGTGGTGGCCACCAGGCCACCCCAGGCGAAGGCCAGCGCGAGCAGGGCGGGCGGCTCCCGCTCGAGGAAGTCCAGCTCACTGACGATGAACCAGAACGGTACGGCGAGCAGCGCGAACAACCCGATCGCGGTCAACGTGGCCAGCGGGTACGTGCCCAGGAAGCGTCCCGCGATCAGAGTCATCCGCACGCCCCCGGCCACCACCAGGGTGAGCACGATCCAGAAGGCGGGCAGCCGGATCAGCCCGGGGCCGTAGTGGGCGCCGGGCTGTACGGGTGCGGTGCGGTCGCTGCGCAAACGGGACTCCGCCGTCATCCGGTGTCCGCCGGGTCGTAGCGCAACGTCCGGGTGCTGGCGTCGATCGCCGGCAGGGTGCGGCCCAGGTCCAGGTCGGCGCCGCTGACGGTGACCTCGATGGTGCGGCCGTCGGCGACGAAGACGGCGTACCGGCCGCCCCGGCCCGGAGCGGTGTAGCCGCCCTGCAGTCCGGCCAGGCCCGAGCCGGTGGCGACGGTCAGCTCGGTGCCGGTGACCTGATAGCCGGGGTTGCCGGTGATCCGCTGGCGCAGCCCGTTGGCGGCGGCCGCCAGGTCACCCTCGAAGCGGCGGACCGTGATCAGGTAGCGCACCGGGCCGAGCCGGAACAGGGCCGTGCCGGCGTCGTCGGTGGGCCGGGTCTCGGTGACGTCGATCCGCGATCCGGGCGGCGGGACGACCGTGACACCCCCGCCGATGGCGTACGGGCGGTCGGTCGGCACCGAGCGGTCGGCCGGCAGCGCCCGGTCCAGGGCGGGCAGCCCGACGCCGAGCCCGGCGAGGGCCAGGATGAGGCTGAGCGCACCGAGGAGGTTCATCAGCTGACGCCGAGTAACCCACCCCATCTCAATACGCTAACCGGCGACCAGCACCGTCTCCCGGAGGAGCGTGTTTTGTCTGTTTACTCCGAATGTTCGCGAAGGCTCCCGGCCGGCACCGCGGCGGTCAGCCACACCCCGTTCTGGCTGCGGTGGAACACGTGCCCGGCGGCAGCCATGGCCCCCGCCTCCACCGCAAGGACGACCACGTCGGTGGCGCGGCGGCGACCCACCACCAGGGCGGTCGCCACGTCCGGTGAGAGGTGCACGTGCTGACGGCTGCGCGGGCGCAGGCCCTCCCGCCGGATCGCGTCGAGGTTCGTCCGGGGAGTGCCGTGGAAGAGGACGGCGGGCGGCTGGGCCGGAGGTAGATCGAGATCAACCTGCACCCGCCGGGAGTGCCCCTGGTTGGCCCGGATGCGCTCGACACCGTCGGCGCCCGCCTGCACCGCGAAGCGGGACTTGTCGTTGTGCTCCACCACTACGTCGAGCTCGGCCCGGGAGATCCGCAGCGCGGCGAGCAGGTCGGCGACCGGCACCCAGCCGTTCGCGTCGAGGGTCAGGCCGGCCGTCTCGGGCCGGTGCCGCAGTACGAGCGACAGCCGTTTGCTGAGCCGCACCTGCTCCCGGGTCAGCACCGTGCTCACGGTCGTAGCTCCATGACCGCAAGGTAGTAAGGCCGGTCCTCGGTGTCGACGGATTTGAGCCGCCACCGGCTGCCGGTCAGCAGCCCGTCAAGCTCCTCGACCGAGCAATTGAGGTAGTCGAACCACTCCGTGGCCAGCAGGCGGTACCGCAGCCGCAGGCGCAGCTGGCCGCCGAGCCGTCCCCGGTCCCGGTTGCGCTGGTGGTACGCGACGTGCACGGGATCCGTGGTGCCGTACGGGTCGGTGCCCTGCGCGATGATCCGGGCTCCCGGGCGGGCCAGCTCGGCCAGCGCGGCGAGGAAGGCAGGGGCCCGCTCCGGCCCCTCGATCAGACCCAGGTTGTTGCCGAGCAGCAGGAACGTGTCGTAACGGGCCGCCGAGCGGGCGTACGCGTCGACAGTGTTGAGCACGGTGTCCCGCAGCCCCCGCTTGCGGGCCACCTCGATCGCTCCCGCGGAGGTGTCCAGCCCGGTGACCGCCATGCCGCGGTGCTGGAGCTCCAGCGCCGTACGCCCGGCCCCGGCCCCGATATCCAGCACCGCGCCCCGCGCGAGCCGCAGTGCGCGGTGGTCGTGGGGTTGCCAGTCGCCCGGTGCGGCCAGATAGTGGTCGGCCGGCGCGCCGTTGACCAGCCCGTCGTCGCGTTCGATGATCTCGATGACCGGCCGCGGCACCCGGCCGCCGGCCAGCGGCCGGGGCCCGATCCCGGTGTGCACCGCGTAGGCGTCCCGGATCATCTCGCCGAACACGTCGCCGATCGTAGGTTGATCCATTGCCACTACTCTTGGTCCATGGCGACGCTCGAGCAACTCGGCGCGGAGAAGTACGTCCTTCTGACGACGTTCCGCCGGGACGGCCGGGCTGTGCCGACCCCGCTGTGGGTGGTGCCCGACGGCCCCGGGCTGGCGTTCTGGACGCCGGCCGGCACGGGCAAGGTCAAGCGGATCCGCAACAGCGGCCGGGTGACCGTGGCCGCGTGCGATGTGCGCGGCAACGTGCGGGGTGCGGCGATCGAGGCCCAGGCGCGCATCGGCGACGCGGCCGACCTGCGCCGGGTTGCCGAGGGGCTCAAGCGCAAGTACGGCCTGATGGGCCGGCTCTCGCTGCTGGGCAGCAAGCTGCGCCGGGGCGCGGACGGCACGCTGGCCGTCCTCGTGTCCTGAGACGAAGAAGGGGCGACTGCCGGCCTGGCATTCGCCCCTTTATCGATCTCTCGGTCGACTGCGGTTTCAGTCGCCCTGACGCTGCGTGGGGATCTGCCCCTGCAGCAGGGCGCGAACCTCCGACTCACGGTAGCGACGGTGCCCGCCCAGGGTGCGAATTGCGCTGAGCTTGCCCGCCTTGGCCCACCGGGTGACGGTTTTCGGGTCGACACGGAACATCGACGCCACCTCGGCCGGCGTGAGTAGCGGCTCAGGATCATGCGTACGCGATGCCATCGGTCACTCCTCCACAGGTACCTAAAGACATCGGCCGGGGTCCCGCCGGCCGGTGCGTCTCTCATGGTCCGGCTAGTCCCCGATGTCCGACATGGGCCGAACGGCCGAACGTCCCTAGATAGACGGTTGAAGCATGCCCGATTTTTACCTGTTTTCTACGCCAGAAAGTGTCTTGTTTGGACCGATTATCACGCTTCGCGGGACGGCGATTACGAAGAGTGTTCGCCTAGAGAGCGCTTCCCAGCACGGTGTTCCGTGCCCGTTCGTCCCATATTCCCTGGTCAGACGGTCATAAACGTCGATCAGTTGCAGCGCTCGAGCAACTGCACCGAGCGCCACCGGGCCACGAGCTTCTCGTAGGCGTCCGTCGCGGCGTCCGCGTCACCCCGGGACAGCGCTGAGACACCGGCCGCCACCAGGCCCGGAGAGTCGTCCTCGGCCAGGGCGTCCGCGCCCAGCAGACCGGTCAGGCCGCCGTAGTCCAGCTCGACGATCGAGCGGGGATGGAACTCCTCCAGCCACCGGGTGCCCTCCTCCACCGCCTCGGTGATCGGGGCGTCACCCAGCGACTTGCGCAGCACCGAGACAGCCCGGTGGGCGCGCCGGCGGGCCTTGGAGATCTCCGTGCGGTAGCGCAGCGTGCGCCGCCCGTCGGCCAGGCTGATCTCACGCTCGTCCAGGTCGACGAAGACGAACCAGCGCAGCGGTACGCCCCACGTGGCGATCTGCTCGTGCACCCGGGGCACCCCACGCTCGAGCACCTTGGCCCCGCTGCGCCAGTCCTCCACGATCGCCTTGGCCTGCCCGGCCAGCACCGGCGGCACGAAGGCGTCCGCCAGCACGCTGGGCACACCGTCGCGCGCGTTCAACGCGGCCTCGGCGACGCGCAGGCGCAGGTTCCACGGGCAGACCAGCAGCGTCTCGCCCCACTCCAGCACGTACGCCTCGTCGGGCAGGTCGGGCAGCCGGGTCCAGCCCGCACCCAGCGCCTCCAGGACGGCGGTGCGCTGCCGGACGGGACCCTCGACGGGGCCGAGCGCCCGGCCCTCCCGCGCATACCGGCGCCAGAAAATCTGACGGTCCCGGTCGAAGGCGGTCAGCGGTTCGTAAATCCGCAGGTACGACGCGAACAGTGACGGCACGCCGCCGATCCTTTCACGATATCGGCGGCAATCGCCGTCTCCCGCGCTACCGAACCCGCACCACCGCCGCGGACGCCGGCTCCACATTGGCGGCGGGGCCCGGTCGCCCGCCTGCGTGACACCGGGCGAACGGGGTCCACGGGAGTGTCATTGTCCGCTCGGAAGGACGCTGCGGTCGGTCTAGGCTCGTCGTATCCGGCCCACCCCGCCGGCCCGCAGGCCTCACGAGGGCCCCGTCACGACCAGGAGAAATCGCAGATGAGTGTGTTCGACACCGAAGGCAGCGACGCCGCCGGACACGAACAGGTCGTCTTCTGCCAGGACCGGCAGACCGGCCTCAAGGCGATCATCGGTATCTACTCGACGGCCCTCGGGCCCGCGCTGGGTGGCACCCGGTTCTACCCGTACGAGAACGAGGAAGCGGCGATCACCGACGCGCTGAACCTCTCCCGCGGGATGGCGTACAAGAACGCGCTGGCCGGGCTCGACCTCGGCGGCGGCAAGGCCGTGATCTGGGGCGATCCCAACAAGATCAAGAGCGAAGGGCTGCTCCGCGCGTACGGCCGGTTCGTCGAATCGCTGCACGGCCGCTACTACACCGCCTGTGACGTCGGCACGTACGTCCCGGACATGGACGTCATCGCCCGCGAGACGCGCTATGTGACCGGTCGCAGCGTCGAGCACGGTGGCGCCGGCGACTCCTCCATCCTGACCGCCTGGGGCGTCTTCCAGGGCATGCGGGCCGCGGCCGAGCACACCTGGGGCAGCCCCACCCTGGCCGGGCGCCGGGTGGGCATCGCCGGGCTGGGCAAGGTCGGCAAGTATCTGGCGGGTCACCTGATCGAGGACGGCGCCGCGGTTGTCGCGACGGACGTCAGCGAGGCCGCGCGGGAGTGGGCCCGGACCACGTACCCGCAGATCGACCTGGTGGCCGACACGCAGGCGCTGATCACCGCCGACATCGACGTGTACGCCCCCTGCGCGCTCGGTGGCGCGCTGGACGACGACACCGTCACCGCCCTGCGGGCCAGGGTCGTCACCGGCGGCGCCAACAACCAGCTGGCGCACCCGGGCATCGAGAAGCTGCTCGAGGAGCGCGGCATCCTCTACACGCCGGATTACGTGGTCAACGCCGGTGGCGTGATCCAGGTGGCCGACGAGATCGAGGGCTTCAACTTCGAGCGGGCCAAGCTGCGGGCGACCCGGATCTTCGAGACCACGGGGCAGATCCTGCGCCTGGCCGACGCCGAGGGGGTGCCGCCGGCGGTCGCCGCCGACCGGCTCGCCGAGCGCCGGATGGCCGAGGTGGGCCGTTTGCGCAGTATCTACCTGAGTTGAGCGTTTTGTAGGCCATCGCGCGTCGGGTCGATGACAAGGGACGACGCGCGATGGTGGTACACGCAACCCGAGGTGCCGAAGCGGGCATCGCCCATGTACCGTAAGACCCACGAGAGATGCCTGACGTCATCGGGGCCCGCCTTCGGGCTGCCCCGAATTCTGTGCGAGGGGGTCGAGCCATGGGGCGCGGCCGTGCTAAGGCCAAGCAGACGAAGGTGGCCCGGGAGTTGAAGTACCACTCCCCGAACACCGACCTCACCGCCTTGCAGCGCGAACTGGCGGGTGCCGGTGGTAAGTCCGACCATCAGTTTGTCGACGACGACCAGTTGGTCGACGACGATGACGAGGACGACGCGGACGACGACCAGGATCCCTGGTCGCCGACAAGGCGCTGACCCGAGCGAAGTTTGCACAGAGCACGCGGCTTACCGCGTGCTTCCGTGTGTCGTGGTCGTTCCGTAGTCATTCCGACGGCAATGATGCCCACGCGGGTTGAACACCGCGTGGGCTTCAGAGCCGGCCTCTCAACGGGGGCGGTTGTTCCAGTTGTAGAACGTCGGGATGTTCTCGAAGTGGTTCCAGGCGCACACCGCCGAGCCGTCTTTCGTCGTGCTCTCCGAGCGCCGTTCCCGCGCCTCCGCCGCCTCCTCGATGAGGGCGGCCAGCCCGGACCGGGTCTCCTGCACCCGGGCCGTCACCGGATCCGTCTCCACGCGGTCAGACAGCCGTGGGCTCGTGATCTCGGGCATGGTCCAGCACTCCCTCCAGTAGGCGAATCTTGCTGTTCCGGCAGTGCTCCGTCGCCGTGACGTCGAACCTGCCGTGCTCGAAGTATCGGTTCGCCGCATGCGCGCCGCCACAGAAGCCGAAGTAGGGGCACTGGGCCCGGCAGCCCTCCACACCGTCGAGGAACTCACGGATCCAGGGCGTCTCGGTGGCCCGTTCCAGGATCTCGGCCAGCGGGGTCGTCAGGACGTTACCGCTGGAGAAGTCGCCGTACCGGGGATCGGAGAAGCCGGCCAGCTCCGGGGAGAGCAGCACGACCGAGCCGTCCTCGGCCACCGTGGGGATCGGGTCGAGCCGGCGCGGCAGCACGGTGTCGGCCGTGCCGTCCAGGACCGCGGCTGCGTACCGCAAAGACCACTCGATCTCGCGCAGGTGGATGCGGGGGTCACGGCGCCAGGCCCCGACCAGCTCGGCCCAGAAGGCCGTGACGTCCGCCTCGGGATGCCGGTTGTCCCGCAGGTTGACGCCCTCGAGCTCCTCGATGTTGATGCCGAGCACGTCGCAGCCCAGGTCGAGGAAGTATTCGTACAGCTCCGTGGCCAGGCCCGGCTCGGGACGGGCCACGACGCAGAGCGCGGAGAACGCGATGCCGTGCCGGCGCAGTGCGTCGATCCCGCGCATGATCCGGTCGTAGGCGGGCTTGTCGCCCCGGGTGACCCGGTCACCGTTGCGGGCCTCGGGCCCGTCCACGCTCACGCTGACCCGGATGCCGTGCTCGACGAAGAACTCGCACCAGGCGTCGTCGATCAGCGTCGCGTTGGTCTGCACGTGGTGCTCGACGTCCGCCGCGAACGGCGCCAGCAGCGCGGCGAAGTGCTCCCGCCCGGCCGCGAGGGGCTCGCCGCCGTGCCAGACGACCGAGAAGCGGCCGGTCCGCGACCAGGAATTCACCGATGCGGCGACCGCCTGCGCGACCTCGACGGGCATCTTCCGGTCGATCTTGCGGAACGGGAGGTAGCAGTAGGAACAGTCGAGGTTGCAGAGCGTGGTGGGCTGCATGACGACGTAGGTGGGAACCGTCGAGATGCCCCGCATCCCGCTCCACAGCTGTGCCACCGGCGCATCCACCCCCGTCCCTCGTCAGGCTATGCGGCGTCGTCCACCTTCCCGGCCGAAAAAAGATCCGCGGTGCCGACGTATCGACACACGCGGATCATTTCATACCAAGGGCGGGCCATACCCCACTCGCGGCAGATTGCCTCCACCGCGGCCGGGCCGGGCCCGGGCGGGCTCAGCCCCGGGTGTACTGGCCCATCATCTGCACCTGGCCGGTGCCCTCGATGATCTCGCCGACCTGCCACGCCTCGACACCGCGACCGGTCAGGTAGGCCATCGCCCGGTCGGCGTCGTCGGCCGAGACGACCGCGAACATGCCCACGCCCATGTTGAACGTGGCCTCCATCTCGACGTCCTCGATCCGGCCCTTGGCCTGGATCAGGTCGAAGATCGACTGCGGGCGCCACGACGAACGGTCCACGACCGCGTCGACGTGCTCGGGCAGCACCCGGACCAGGTTGCCCGGGATGCCACCGCCGGTGACGTGCGAGAACGCGCGGACGTCGGTCTCCTCGATCAGGCCCAGGCAGTCCTTGGCGTAGATCTTGGTCGGGGTCAGCAGCTCCTCGCCGAGGGTGCGCTGCTTGCCGAAGTCCTCCACCACCGTGTCCAGCCGCATCCGGCCGGCGCCCAGCAGCACGTGCCGCACCAGCGAGTAGCCGTTGGAGTGCAGGCCCGACGAGCGCATCGCGATGACCGCGTCACCGATCTCGACCCGGTGCGCGCCGAGGATCTCGCTCTCCTCGACCACGCCGACGCCGGTCGCCGAGACGTCGTACTCGTCCGGGCGCAGCACGCCCGGGTGCTCGGCGGTCTCGCCACCCAGCAGGGCACAACCGGCGTACCGGCAGCCGTCCGCGATGCCCGCGCCGATCTCGGCCACCTTGTCCGGCACGACCTCGCCGCAGGCGATGTAGTCGAGCAGGAACAGCGGCTCGGCACCGCAGGCCACCAGGTCGTCGACGACCATGGCGACCAGGTCGATGCCGATCGTGTCGTGGATGTCGAGCTGCTGGGCGATGACCAGCTTGGTGCCGACGCCGTCCGTGGACGAGGCCAGGATCGGGCTCTTGTACTTCTGGGTGTTGAGCTTGAACAGGCCCGCGAAGCCGCCCAGGTCACCCATGACCTCGGGGCGGGTGGTCTTCTTGACCTTCGACTTCAGCAGCTCCACCGCGCGCTCGCCGGCGTGGATCGAGACGCCGGCGTCCGCATACGTCACCGTGCGCTTGCGGCCGGGCCGGCCGGCACCCGCCGACCACGGCTGGTGGTCGGCGCCTTCAGCACCGTTGGAGCCGGCACTGTTGCGCTCGGACACGTGCGTCACGGTTCTCCCCTTAGTGCGCGGCTCTCCGCGCGGTTGCAGCTGACGGTGCCGCTGTCTACGACTGTTGTGGTGATGCTGAGGTTCCAGCGGTCCTGAAGTTACGGGCGACGCAGGGCGTCGACGCCGCCGGGGCTCCCCACCAGGGGTTCCGCGGATTCCCGCTCGCCCTCGGCGTACTGCTCGTCCTCATACTCCCGCTCCAGGCCGGCCACCGCAGCGTTGGTGGCCTGGACGGAGGTGACGGGCAGCGCGGCCCGCTTGCCCACCCCCTCGAGCACGTGCTTGCCGATCAGGTGGCCGGCCGGCAGCTCGATCGGATACTGACCATCGAAACAGGCCATGCACAGCCGTGTCTTCGGCTGCTCGGTCGCCTGCACCAGGCCGTCCAGCGAAACGTAGCCGAGCGAGTCGGCGCCGATCGAGCGGCGGATGCCGTCGATCTCCAGGCCGTTGGCGATCAGCTCGGCCCGGGTGGCGAAGTCGATGCCGTAGAAACACGGCCACTTCACCGGCGGCGAGGAGATGCGGACGTGCACCTCGAGGGCGCCGGCCTCGCGCAGCATCCGGATCTGGGCCCGCTGGGTGTTGCCCCGCACGATCGAGTCGTCGATCACCACGATCCGCTTGCCCCGCACGACCTCGCGCAGCGGGTTGAGCTTGAGCCGGATGCCGAGCTGGCGGATGGTCTGCGAGGGCTGGATGAAGGTGCGGCCGACGTAGGCGTTCTTCATGAAGCCGGCGCTGTACGGGATGCCGGAGGCCTCGGCGTAGCCGATCGCGGCCGGGATGCCGGACTCCGGGACGCCGATGACCAGGTCGGCCTCGACCGGATGCTCCTTGGCCAGCTTGCGGCCCACCTCGACGCGCGCGGAGTAGATGTTGCGGCCGGCGATCGTGGTGTCCGGACGGGCAAGGTAGACGTACTCGAAGAGGCAGCCCTTCGGCTCCGGCGCGGCGAACCGGGTGGAGCGCAGGCCGTGCTCGTCGATCGCGATGATCTCGCCGGGCTCCACCTCGCGGACGAAGCTGGCCCCGACGATGTCCAGGGCGGCGGTCTCGCTGGCCACGGCCCAGCCGCGCTCCATCCGGCCGAGCACCAACGGGCGTACGCCCTGGGCGTCGCGGGCGGCGTACAGGGTGCTCTCGTCCATGAAGACGAAGCTGAACGCGCCCCGCAGCCGCGGGAGCACCTCGAGCGCCGCGGCCTCGACCGACAGGTCCGGGCGGCTGGCCAGCAGGGTCGTCACGAGCGCGGTGTCGGAGGTGCCCATGTCGGCCTCGAGACCGCGCTCGGCGACCTCCCGGGCGAGCTCGGAGGTGTTCACCAGGTTCCCGTTATGGGCCAGCGCGATCGTCGTGCCCGCGGTGGTGGCCCGGATCGTCGGCTGGGCGTTCTCCCAGTTCGAGCCGCCGGTGGTCGAGTAACGGGTGTGGCCGATGGCCAGGTGCCCGCGCAGGCTCGCCAGGGTGGGCTCGTCGAAGACCTGCGAGACCAGGCCGAGGTCCTTGTAGACCACCACGCCCGAGCCGTCACTGACGGCGATGCCCGCTGCTTCCTGCCCTCGGTGCTGCAGTGCGAAGAGCCCGAAATAGGTGAGTTTCGCGACCTCTTCCTCCGGGGCCCAGACACCGAAGACGCCGCAGGCATCCTGGGGTCCGCGGTCCTGGGGGTCGAGATCGTCGGTCAACCGGCCGTCGCCTCGGGGCACGCGCTTGCTCCCTCATGCTGATCTGCTGGACTTGCTGGTCTGTTCCGACGGCCCAGTGTACGCGAGACGGAGACCACTCAACTGGGGTGCACAGGGAGGTACGGAGTGAGATCTGTGCGTATCCCGCTGGCCCGTACCCGTCCCGAGGCCACCGCATCGGCCCAGGTCAGCCGTCCGGTGGCGACCAGCAGCCAGGTCATCGGATCGGTCTCCACCACATTGGGCGGTGTGCCGCGGGTGTGCCGCGGCCCGGCGACACACTGAATCGCACCGAAAGGTGGAATACGGACCTCCACCGATCGGCCCGGCGCGGTCCGCGCCAGCTCGCTCAGGAGCGCGCGCACGGCGTCACGCAGCACCGCACGCTCCGGTTCGGCGCCTCGGTCGAGCGCGTCCAGCGCGGCGCCGACGGACTCGGATTTATTGTGCGCAGGAGACACGTCGGGACAATACGACCCCGGATTAAACGAGAACCCGGCGGCCCTGGGTCGCGCAGAGGACCTACGACAGGGCATAGTGGCCGACGGTGTGTACTCGTCGCGGGATCCATAGGGCATTTCGAAGGCAGCCCGAGGCCCGTGCGACCCGGAAGGCGGTGGACGTGACAACGCACCTACGAGCCAGGGCTCTCCAGGCCGGTGCGTTCCTGGCGCTGGTCGGTGGCGTCCTCGTCGCCGCACCTTCAGCCGCCCGGGCCGACAACCCGACGGTATCCGTCGTGAGTCTGCGGCCCGCGGACATCACGTCCGGTGGCACGACCACCATCGGTTACCGGATCGAGAACAACCCCGGCGACACCAACGTCAGCGTGCAGGTCAGCGGCGACGGCTTGCGGTGCGACCCGGGGTGCACCTTCGAGGAGGAGGTGACGGTCGGCGCGCCGAGAACGTTCTCGACCAAGCTGATCGCCGGCAACCTCGCCCCCGGTGAGACCAAGAAGATCACAGTCACCGTCACCGCGACCGTCAAGGGTGTCAGCGACAGTGACAGCAGAGAGGTCACCGTGCGCGGCCCGGACAAGCCGCAGACGGTGCGTCAGGTCAGCGGCCGGGTCAAGGACCAGGACGGCAAGGCCGTCTCCGGCGCGCTGGTCGGCCTGCGCGACAGCCAGGGCCACCAGTACCAGACCAACACCAACGGTGACGGTGGCTACTCGTTCACGTCATCGGACAGCAAGCCCATCTCGGTGGGGGCCATGGCGGTCGGCGCCACCAAGGACGGCTACGAGCTCACCTCGAAGAACGCCCAGGGCGCAGCCGGCAAGTCGATCACCGTGCCGCTGACGCTCAAGTCGAAGACCGCGCCGACGCCTTCGAGCCCGTCCCCGTCGCCCAGCGCCACCACGGATCCGACCGACGAGGCCACCGACGAGGCGTCCGAGCCGGCGACCGACGAGTCGGCGGGGGTTCTCGACGCCGCGCCCAAGTCCGGATCCGACGAGGGTTCCGGGTCGCTGCTGTTCATCATCCTCGGCGGCCTGCTGGTGGCGGCCGGCATCGGCGCGATCGTGCTGGTGCTGATGCGCCGCAAGTCCAACGAGGACCCCGACGAGCTGGACGGCGCGGGAGCCGGCGGTGCGGTCCCGGCCGCGGCCCCGGCCGGACGGTACGGCGGCGCCGACG
>NZ_JBEZGQ010000149.1:0-12579 GCF_040650095.1 Actinoplanes sp. NPDC048791
CCGGGCTCCCGAGCCCGGGGCTTGATGCTGCCCGGGCCGGGCCGACCGGGACGTCAGCACCCGAGGAGCACGACATGAGCGCAGACCTGATGGACCAGCAGACCGGCGCCGGCGCCGAACCCGCCGCGGAGGAGATCAAGGCGATCCGCGAGCGGATCGACGAGATCGACCAGGCGCTGATCGACCTGTGGCTGGAACGTTCCCGCCTGTCCCAGCACGTCGGCCGCACCCGGATGGCATCGGGCGGCACGCGGCTGGTCCTGTCCCGCGAGCGGGAGATCGTCGAGCGTTTCCGCGAGGCGCTCGGCCCCGACGGCACCCAGGTGGCGTTGCTGCTGCTGCGGGCCGGCCGCGGACCGCTCTGACGAAGCGGGCGGGCCCCCCAACGAAACGCGCCGCCGTAGCCCTCGGCCGAGGACCACGGCGGCGCGGATCAGCTGAGCCGGGTCAGAGCGTCCCGGCCTCGTGGGTCGCCACGATCTCGCGCTCCTCGGCGAAGTGGCAGGCACTCGGGTGATCCGTGCCCGGCCGCTGCACCAGCTCCGGAACCTGCTCGGCACAGATGTCCTGCGCCTTCCAGCACCGGGTGCGGAACCGGCATCCCGACGGCGGATTCGCCGGGCTCGGCACGTCGCCGGTGAGCCGGATGATCGCCTTCTTGCTGCGGCTGTTCGGGTCCGGCACCGGCACTGCCGACAGCAGAGCCTGCGTGTACGGGTGCGTCGGCCGCTCGTAGATCTCGTCCTCGGTGCCGATCTCGACGATCTTGCCGAGGTACATCACCGCGACGCGGTCGGACAGGTGCCGCACCACCGACAGGTCGTGGGCGATGAAGATGTACGCCAGGCCCAGCTCCTTCTGGAGGCTGTCCAGCAGGTTCATCACCTGGGCCTGGATCGACACGTCCAGCGCGCTGACCGGCTCGTCGCAGACGATGATCTCCGGCCGCAGGGCGAGCGCCCGGGCGATGCCGATGCGCTGGCGCTGACCACCGGAGAACTGGTGCGGGTAGCGGTTGATGTGCTCGGGGTTGAGCCCGACCACCTCCAGCAGCTCCTGCACCTTCTTGCGACGGCTGCCCTTGGGCGCGACGTCGGTGTGGATCTCGAACGGCTCCCCGATCAGGTCACCGACCGTCATCCGGGGGTTGAGCGAGGTGTACGGGTCCTGCATGACGAGCTGGATCTGCCGCCGCAGCTTGCGCATCTCGCCGCCGCGCATCGTGAACATGTCACGACCGCGGTACTCGACCGAGCCTCCGGTGGGCCGTTCCAGGTTCATCAGCATCCGGGCGAGCGTCGACTTGCCGCAGCCCGACTCGCCCACGATGCCCAGCGTCTCGCCCTGCTGGAGGCTGAACGACACGCCGTCCACGGCCTGGACCTGGCCGATGGTCTTGCGGAAGACCACGCCCCGGGTGACCGGGTAGTGCTTGACGACGTTCTTGGCCTCGAGAATGGTCTCACTCACCGCGCAGAACCTCCTCGGCGAAGTGGCAGGCACTGCCCCGCGCCGGTGCCACCACGCGCAGTGGGGGAACCTTCTCGACGCAGATGGGCTGCGCCTTGGGGCAGCGGGGGTGGAACGGACAGCCCGGCGGGATCCGCATCAGGTTCGGCGGCAGCCCCTTGATGGTGCGGAGCTCCTGGCCCTTCTCGTCGATCCGGGGGATCGAGTTGAGCAGGCCCACGGTGTACGGGTGCGCCGGCCGCGCGTACAGGTCGTGCACGTTGGCTTCCTCGACGATGCGGCCGGCGTACATGACCGCGATGCGGTCGGCCACGTCAGCCACGACGCCCAGGTCGTGGGTGATCAGGATGAGCCCCATCTGCCGCTCACGCTGCAGGTCGGCCAGCAGGTCCATGATCTGGGCCTGCACGGTCACGTCCAGCGCGGTGGTCGGCTCGTCGGCGATGAGCACCTCGGGGTCGAGGGCCAGCGACATCGCGATCATGACGCGCTGGCGCATGCCACCGGAGAACTGGTGCGGGAACTCGGTGACCCGCTGCTTGGCGTTGGGGATCTTGACCTGGTCGAGCAGCTCGATCGCCCGCTTCTTGGCATCGGCGCGGCTCATCCCCTTGCGGATGCGGAACTGCTCGCCGATCTGGAAGCCCACGGTGAAGACCGGGTTGAGAGCCGACAGCGCGTCCTGGAACACCATTGCGATGCCATGGCCGCGGATCTTGCGCCGGCCCTCCTCCGACATGCTCAGCATGTCCTTGCCGTGGAAGCGGATCTGACCGCCGGAGACGTGCCCCGGGGGCTGGTCCAGGATGCCCATGATGGTCTGGGCGGTCACGCTCTTGCCGGAACCCGACTCGCCCAGCACGGCCAGCGTCTCGCCGGCGTCGACGTGGAACGAGACGCCGTTGATGGCCTTGGCGACGCCCTCGCGGGTGCGGAACTCGACGTGCAGATCCTCGACCTCGAGGAGCCGGCCGCTGGGACGGCCGGTCTTCGAGAACTCGGGATCGGTGATGACAACTTCGGACACGGTGGCTCCTACCGCATTTTCGGGTCGAGGGCCTCGCGCACGGCCTCGCCCAGCATCACGAAGCTGAGCACGGCGGTCACGAGGAAGGCGGCGGGGAACAGCAGCAGATACAGCGAGACGCGGATGTAGTTCTGGGACTCGTTGATCATGACGCCCCAGGACACCACCGGCGACTGCAGACCCACGCCGAGGAACGACAGCGTCGCCTCCGCACCGATGAAGGAACCCACCAGAATCGTGGAGTAGACCAGGAGCGGGGCCAGGCAGTTCGGGATCAGGTGCTTGAAGACGATCCGCAGGTTGCTGGCGCCCAGGGCGCGGGCCGCCACGATGTAGTCGGCCTCCTTGGTGGCCAGCACCGACGATCGCATGATCCGCATCGACACCGGCCAGCTCAGCAGGACCAGCGACAGGACCACCAGCATGATGATCTCGAACTCGCCGCGGTTGGCCCCCGGCGGGTTGAACGTGAACAGGATGACGATCGCGCCGAGCACGAACGGCAGACCGAAGAAGATGTCGGCCACCCGGGACAGGACCGCGTCGAACCAGCCACCGCGGAAGCCGGCGACCACGCCGACCAGGCCACCGATCAGCACGGTGCCGAGGGTCGACAGCACCGCCACCATGATCGACGCGCGGGCACCGTGGATGACCCGGGCGTACACGTCACGGCCCTGCACGTCGTAGCCGAACCAGGCGTCGGCGGACGGGCCGACGCGGCTGCGCGACAGGGTGCCGTAGCTCGGGTCGGCCGAGGTGAACAGCGACGGGAACGCCGCCATCACCAGGAACAGCACGATGAAGAACGCGGAGATCCAGAACAGCGGCTTACGGCGCAGATCACGCCAGGCGTCGCCGAGAAGACCGCGGGGCTTGTCGGCCCGCTGATTCTCCGGCAGTCCCGCATTCGTCGGGGCGGTGGCCCCGGGCGCGGTGGGTTGCTCGGCTCGTGGCGTGGTGACCATCGAGCTCATGGTCGGATCACTCATAGCGGATCCTCGGGTCCAGGAGGGCGTACAGCATGTCGACCAGCAGGTTCATCACCAGGTACACGAGCACCAGGATGACGACGATGGAGACCACCGTAGCGCCTTCCTTGGTCACGATCGCCCGGTAAACTTCCCGCCCGATTCCGTTGATACCGAAGATGCCCTCGGTGACGATTGCGCCACCCATCAGGGCACCGAGGTCGGTGCCGAGATACGTGACGACCGGGATCAACGAGTTGCGCAGCAGGTGCACCCCGACCACCCGCCGCATCGGCAGGCCCTTCGCGATGGCGGTACGCACGTAGTCGGCGCTCCGGTTCTCCGCGATGCTCGTGCGGGCCAGGCGGGCGACGTACGCCATCGACACGCTGCCCAGCACGAAGCCGGGGATGAGCAGCTCGGTGAACGACGGCGGGTTGGAGACCGTGGGCTTGATGATGCCCCACTGGACGCCGAACAGGTACTGGAGCACAAAGCCGGTGACGAACGTCGGCAGCGCGATGAGGAACAGCGTGGAGACCAGGACCAGGTTGTCCAGGAACCCGTTGCGCCGGAGACCGGTCAGCACACCGGCGGTGAGGCCGACGATCGCCTCCACGGCCAGGGCGACGATGGCCAGCTTGATGGTGTTCGGGTACGCCGCAGCGATGAGGTCGTTGATCGAGCGACCGCCGAACGTCGAACCGAAGTCACCCTGGAGCAGGTTCTTCATGTACGTGAAGTACTGCACGTACAGGGGCTTGTCGAGGTTGAACTTCTCCGTCATGACCTGGATGTAGTTCGCAGGACACGGACGGTCGCCACACTTGCCCGCAAAGGGATCGCCAGGGACGGACCAGACGAGCCAGTAGATGAGAAAGGTGGTTCCGATGAAAACGGGGACTAGCTGAAGTAGCCGTCTGACGATGTAACGGCCCATAGGTCCTCCCAGAGACGGGCGCTTGTGGCGCCCCGTGCGGATGTGGGCGCTCGTGTTGCCCAGTGTGTACCAGCAGGCGTCGAGACGCCTCTCACAGACCGACTCAGGTCCGGCTCCCTGAGTGCGGAGCCGGACCTGAGACTGTAAGAGCTACGCCTACGCCATCTCGACCGAGGAGAGGTCGATCTCGCCGACGTTGGTGGTGTTGACGTTCTTGACCTTGTCGGAGGTGCCCGACTGCTGGTTCGAGAAGTAGATCGGCATGGTCGGCACGTCCTGGTCGATCAGCTTCACCGCCTCCGCGAACTTGGCGTGCGCCGCTTCGACGTCGGCCGCCGCGGTGCCCTCCTTGTAGAGCGCGTCCACCTTCGGGTTGCTGTAGCTACCGTCGTTCGACGAGCCGCCGGTCACGTACAGCGGACCGATCCAGTTCTCGACGTCCGGGTAGTCCTGCTGCCAACCGGCGCGGTACGGGCCCTTCATCTGCTTGGCGTTGATGCCCTGGCGGAAGACGGCGAAGGTCGGGATGCCCTCGGCGCGGACATTGATGCCGAGCACGTTCTTCACGCTCTGCGCGACGGCCTCCATCCACTCCTTGTGGCTGGCGTCCGCGTTGTAGTAGAGCACCATCTCACCGGTGAAGCCGCCGGCCTTGGCCAGGTCGGCCTTGGCGCCCTCGGGGTCGAACTTGCACGCGGTGCAGTTGCCGGCCTGGTTGCCCGGGGTCAGCGGGTTGGCCCAGCTGTCCGCGGGGGTCCGGGAGTTGAAGAAGATCTTCTCGGTGATCTCCTGGCGGTTGATCGCCTTGGAGACCGCCCGGCGCAGGTCGACGTTCTGGAAGCGCTTGTCGTACAGCGGGAAGGCGATGATGCCCGTGACCGGGGTGGGCACGTTGAGCGCGCGGTCACCGAGGTCGGACTTCCACTTGTCGCCGGCGAGCGCCGAGACCGGGATCTGCTGCTGGAAGTCGAGGTTGCCCGACTGGAGGTCGGCGTACGCGGCCGTGTCCTCCTGGTACATCTTGACCGTGACGTCCTTGATCTTGACCTTGTCGTCGAGCGTGTAGTCGTCGAACCGGGTCAGCTTGATCTCGACGTTGTCGGTCCAGGAGACGAACTTCACCGGGCCGTTGCCGATCGGCTTCTTGCCGAACTCCTCGGGCTTCTGGGTGAAGAAGACGTCCGGCAGCGGCATGAAGGCGCTGTAGCCGAGCTTCGTCGGGAAGATCGAGAACGGCGTGGCCAGCGTGACGGTGAAGTTGTAGTCGTCGACAACCTTCAGGCCGGACATGGTCTTGGCCTTGGGCTCCGGCGCCTTCTTCGGGCCGTCGTCATCCGGGTCGGCCGTGTTGACGTCCGTGAAGCCCGCGATGTCGCTGAAGAAGCTGGAGTTCTGCGCACCGTTGGGCGAGTACGCCGCCCAGTTCCAGGCGTCGACGAAGTTCTTCGCCTTGACCTCGGTGCCGTCGTGGAACTTGGTGCCCTGCTTCAAGGTGATGTTGTAGACCTTGGAGTCGGTCGTCTTGATCGACTGGGCCACGGCGTTCACCGGGGCGCTGCCGTCGTTGGGGTAGCTGACCAGACCGGTCCACATGAAGTCGATGATCTTGCCGCCACCGGTTTCGGTGGTGCTGGCCGGGATCAGGCCGACCTCTGGCTGGGTGCCGTCGATCGTGATGGCACCGTTCGCTGTATCGCCGCCGGCATTGTCGGTGTCGCTGTCGTCGCCACCGCTGCAGCCGGCCGCCACGAGCGCAACGGCCGCGGTCATAGCGACCAGCCTCGCCCGCTTCGAGACTCTCATGGTTGGGGGCCTCCTCTTGTGCATATCTGGTGATCACATCTGGATCACCCGCCTGCTCGCAGCCCCCGATCGGCGGTCGCCGATCTGGTGCGGCAGGAAGTCGGAACTTCTGACACCTCGATACATCGCCTGTCAACCACGACGGCCGAACGACGACAGCCCCGGAACCCGCGCACAATGCACCGCCGTCGACAGCGTTCTACTTGAGCTCCCGGCGGCTCACCACAGGCGCGTGAGGCCGAAGCAACTCTGACACCTGCTGGCCCAGCACCGAAAGACGTGTTATCAATCCGATACGGGCCCAGGATATGTGCAAATGCGCAGCGCAGAGGCGATTACCGCACAAATGATCCAGCACAAACCGGGCGGTTCGCCACCCTTCACCGCGGGCACCGCGGCACGGCCGGACGAAACTCAGTTGACGAACTCGACACTCAGCACATCGATGCGCTGCGCGGAGTCGATCGACACGTTCCTGACCCGCTCCGAGTGCCCGAAGAGGTTCTGCCCGAAACGCAGCGGGATGACAGGCATGTCCTGAGCCAGGAGGTCTTCCGCCTCCTGCCATTTCTTGACCGCCTGGGCCTGCTTCGGCGCTTTGGAGCCCTCACCCAGCAGGCTGTCGAAGGCCGGGTTGCTGTAGCCGTAGAGATTCGCCGAGCCGTTGGTCGCGTACAGCGGGGAGAGGTAGCTCTCCAGCAGCGGGTAGTCCATCGTCCAGCTCAGCCGGATCAGGCCGACGGGCTGCCGCTTCTCGACCCGGCCCAGCAGCGCGGCGAGGTCGTCCTCCCCGGCTCCGGTGCACTTGATGCCCAGCGCCGCGGTGATCTGCCGGCACAGGACGTCGACCCAGCTCCGCGGGCCGCTGTCCCGGCTGTAGGAGACCGTGATGGCGGCGGGACCGCCGGCCGCGCGGTACATCTCCTTGGCCCGCGCGGGGTCGTACCGGCAGTACTCCGCGCACGAGTCGGCCCGGTAGCCCGGCACCACCGGCGACACGAACGCGGTCGCGGCCGTCTCGGTCCCGTGGAAGACCTCGTCGACCATCGCCTGGCGGTTGATCGCCAGGGAGAGCGCCCGGCGCACCTCCGGCTCGGCGAAGTCCGGCTGGAAGATCGGGAAGCCGAGGAACGTGAAGGTGGAGTTCGGGCTCTTCTGCAGGCGTCCGCCGAGGTCCTCGGTGGCCTGGTCGATCAGCTCGAGCGGAATGCGGGTCTGCACGTCGATGTCGCCGTCGACCAGATCGGCGTACTCGTCAGCGGCGTCGTCATAGATCTTCCACAGCAGGCCGTCCACCTTGGGAGCGGGCCCGGGGAAACCGGGCGCCTTCTCCATCAGGATCCGGCTGCCGCGCTCCCATCCGCCCTTCATCTTGAAAGGCCCGTTGCCGACGACCGCGTTCTCGAAAGCGCCGGCGATGACCCCCGGCGCGGAGAAAGCGGCCTTGGGCAACGGATAGAAGGCCACGTCATTCAGGAGGGTGGCGAAGCCGGCGAACGGCGCCGACAGGGTCACGGTGAAAGAGGTGTCACTGACCTTCTTCAGGCCCCGCAAAGTCTTCACCTGCGGATCCGCGGCCTGCTGCGGGCCCGGGTCTCCGTCCGGGTCGCGCACCTGCAGATCCGCGTACCCGTCGATGCGGTCGTAGTAGGAAGTCGCGCTCTGGTGGTTCGGGCCGTACGCGCCGTAGTTCCAGGCGTCGAGATAGCTGTCCGCGGTGACCGCCTCGCCGTTGCTGAAGGTGAGCCCCGGCTTCAGCTTGACGGTCCAGATCCGGGCCGTCGGGTCAGCCTTGACCGACTGCGCGGCGGCCGGGACCGGGTTGCTGCGCGCGTCGAAGGTGACCAGCGGCTGGAACAGCGCGGACAGCACCTGCTTGCCGCTCACGTCCACGGTGTTGCTCGGGATCAGATGCCCCGGCTCGGAGATACCGATGACCACCGTCCGGCCGGGCACGTCCTCGTCCGGGCCATGGTCCGTGCAGCCGTACGCCGACAGGACGAGGGCGACTGCCGCAGCCGCCACCAGCCGTGGGGCCTTGCGGACCATGGTGCGGAACTCCTTCAGACGAGCCGGCGGTCAGCCGCCCAGCGTGACAACTCGTACCGGTTCGACATCTGCAGCTTGCGCAGAACGTTCGACACGTGAGTTTCCACAGTCTTGATGGAGATGTACAGCTCCTTGGCGATCTCTTTGTAGGCGTACCCGCGCGCCAGCAGCCGCAGCACCTCGCGCTCGCGGTTGGTCAGCTGATCGAGCTCGGGATCGGCCACCGGGACGTCCGGGCGCGACGCGAACGCGTCCAGCACGAAGCCGGCCAGCCGCGGGCTGAACACCGCGTCGCCGTCGGCCACCCGCCGGATCGCCGCGGCCAGTTCGTCGGGCGAGATGGTCTTGGTCACGTACCCGCGGGCGCCGGCCCGGATCAGGCCGATCACGTCCTCGGCCGCGTCGGAGACCGACAGGGCGAGAAACTTCACCTGCGGATGGGTACGCCGCATGGCGTCCAGCACCGCCCGGCCCCCACCGTCGGGCATGTGCACGTCGAGCAGCACCACGTCCGGGGTCGTCGCGGCGATCCGGGCCACGGCCTCGGCCACCGTGCTCGCCTCGCCCACCACCTCGACGTGGGCACCGAGCTCGGCGCGGACGCCGGCGCGGAACATGGCGTGGTCGTCCACGAGGAAAACGGTCAGCCGCCGGTTCTCCTCGGCTACAGGCTCGGTCATCGTGCTGTCTCCTTTCCGGCGGTGACGCTCTCCCGGGAAACCGGCAGCGTCAGGCGTACCTCGGTGCCGTCCCCGGGGGCGCTGCGGATCTCGGCCTTACCGCCGTGCCGCCGCATCCGCCCGATGATCGAACCGCGTACCCCGTGCCTCGTATCCTCCACCGCCGTCAACTCGAAGCCGGCGCCGCGGTCGCGGACGAACACGCTCAGCTCCTCGGCCTCCACCTCCGCGTAGAGCGAGACGGTCTGCACGCCGGCGTGCCGGGCCGCGTTGACCAGGGCCTCCCGCGCGGCGGCGACCAGCGCGGCAACCGACTCGTCGCACTGGGTGTCACCGACCACCACGGTCTCGACCGAGATCGCGTACGTGTCCTCGACCTCGGCGGCCGCCTGCTCGAGCGCCGCGCCGAACCGCTCGGTGGGCGAGGCGCTCGGCTTGTACAGCCAGTTGCGCAGGCTGCGCTCCTGGCCCCGGGCCAGCCGCTGCACCTCCTTGATGTCCGCGGAGTTGCGCTGGATCAGCGCCAGGGTGTGCAGCACCTGATCGTGGATCATGGCCGCGACCTCGGCGCGCTCCTGCTCCCGGATGCGGCCCTCGCGCTCGGAGCGGAGCTGGCTGAACGTGCGCCAGAGCAGCGGGGCGACCACCACGCCGACCCCCAGCAGGCCGACCAGCGCGAAGATGACCCCGTTGAAGACGGCGCTGAGGTTGCCGGCCGGGGCGTACACGGCGAGGATGCCGATCACGCCGGTCGCGACCAGGACCCCGCCGCCGATGAAGCGGAAGATGAACGAGCGGCGGTCGCTCTCGGCGACCACGGCGGCGAGCCAGGGTGCCTGCGGGGTCGCGTCGGCCCACTGGCCGCGCCGGGTCGGGTCGGACTGGTGCCAGATCACGCCCGCGCCGACCGCGGTGACCGCGATGAGCCAGCCCGCCGTACCGGCCACGCCGTTGTCCCCGAAGAGCAGGCCCTGCAGCAGGATGACGCCCAGGCCGATCGCGCCGAACGGGAGCAGCAGCGCGAGGTCCCGGCGGGTGCGGCCGGCACCGGTGGGCAGCTGCTGCGGCAGCACCGCCCAGAAGACCGCGTAGAGCAGCAGGCCGAGGCCGTTGAAGCTGAGCAGGACGACCAGGGCGATGCGGACCGCGGTCACCGGGATGCCCAGATGGCGCGCCAGACCGGACGCGACACCGGCGATGACCCGGTGGTCGCGCGGCCGGTACAGCCGGCGCGGTGTCGGGGGTAGTGCGGTGGCGGTGATCGCTCCTCCTCCAGGTCAAAGCGCGGCGTGCGCTGCGGCCTGTTCGATCGTCACACGGCCGGGGGGTCGCGGGCCACGGGGAAACTCCCCCATCACCGGCACCCCCGGATCTCAGGGTGGTGTCAGGGTCGCCGCCTGAGGCGGTTCGGGTCACCGGACCGCCAGTATCGAAGCCATGACCGACGAAGCTGCCCAGTCCCGCGAAGCTGCCGGGTCGTCGCAGGACGCTCCGGCACCTTCGGCTGTCCCGCCTCCGGCGCCGGCTCCCGCTGCGGCCGCGTCCGACCTGCCACCGGCCTACGAGCCTCCGGCACCGGGCGCCCCGCCGGCGGCCGACCCTCCCCCGCCCTCTGCCGACTCCGTCCCGCCGTTCGGCGCTGTCCCGCCTCCGGGAGCTGTTCCGCCTCCCGGAGCTACGCCTCCGCCCGGTGGGACGCCGCCGCCCGGTGCGACGCCGCCGCCGTGGTTCGGTGCGCCCGACAGCGGGCCCACGTTCGCCCGGGAGAAGCTGATCCGGCCCACCCGCGGCCGTTACGTCGCCGGCGTCTCCGGCGCGATCGCCAACGCCACCAACACCGACCCGGTGCTCTGGCGGGTGCTGCTGGCCGTGCTGGGCTTCTTCGGCGGGGTCGGCGTGCTGATCTACCTGGTCGGTTGGCTGCTCATCCCGGCCGAGGGCGACACCGCCTCCCCGATCGAGTCGCTGCTGGGCCGGGGCCGTTCGGCGACCGCCCCGCTGTCGATCGTGCTCCTGGGCGGGGCGGCCGCGCTGACCTTCGCGTTCATCGTCCGCGACGGCTTCCGCGCCACGCTGCTGGCCGCAGCGGTGCTGGTCTGCGGCGGGCTGCTGCTCCGGCGCAACAGCCGGGCGAACGCCACGGCTCCGACGCCCGGAGCCGCCCCCACGCCGGGACCCTGGTCCGCTGCCACGGCAGCTGGTCCCGCCCCGTTTCCCCCGGCCACGCCGGCCGCGGCCACGCCGCCCGCACCCACGCCTCCGCCGGCTCCGGCCGCTCCGGCCGAGCCCCGCACCACCCCCTTCCCGGCCGCGGCCGCACCGGCCCGCGACCCGGTGAGCGCGCCGCTGCCACCCACCCCGCCCAACTCCACCCAGGGGGCTTACGTGCCACCGAGCACCGCCTACGCGCCGCCCCGGCCGCCCGAGTTCGGGCCGCCGCCCGGTGGCTACCGCCCGCCGTTCGCCCCGCACGGGCCGTGGGCCCAGGGCAGCCACCACCGAGTGACCCCGCCGGCCCCGCCGCGGCCCCCGCGTCCGCCGAAGCAGCGCCGCGAGCGTTCCAAGCTCGGCCGGATCACGTTCTTCATGATCGTGGTGGTCATGGGCGTGCTGGCCCTGATCGACCTCTCCGGCGTCGACGTCTCCGTCTCGGCCTACTTCGCCGCCGCGCTGACCACGATCGGGCTGGGCCTGGTCGTCGGCGCCTGGTTCGGCCGGGCCCGCGGCCTGATCGCCCTCGCCCTGCTGGCCTGCCTCGGCCTGGCCGTCTCCAGCGGCGCCGAGACCTGGGGCGGTGAGCTGGGCAACAGCTCCTACCGGCCCAAGACCATCACCGCGGTCGCGGACCGCTACGACTTCACCATCGGTACGGCGACCCTGGACCTGCGCGCCGTCGACTTCACCGGCAAGGACCAGGCCACCACCGTCGCGATGAAGGTCGGCCAGATGAAGATCCTGCTGCCGGACAACGTCGACACCACCACCACGGTGCGGATGGACGGCGGCCGGGCCCGGATCTTCGGCCGCGAATGGGACGGCAAGGAACTCGGCTCGCAGGAGGTCACCGACCTGGGATCGGACGGCGCCGGCGGCGGCACGCTGCACCTGACCATCGAACTGAACACCGGTGACCTGGAGGTGGCCCGATGAGGCCGCACCGTACCGACGGCATCTCACTGAGTTTCGGGCTGCTCTTCCTGCTCGTCGCGGCCTGGTGGGCGATCGCGCAGGTCGTGACCGTCCGGCTGCCCGCCGCGGGCTGGCTGGTGGCCGGCGCCCTGATCATGTTCGGCGCGATCGGGCTGCTCGGCGCGATCCGCTCCGGCCGGCGCACCGAGGTGCCCGCCCCGGTGCAGGCCGAGGCCCAGGTGGAGACGCCGGGCGACCTGCCGCCGGAGATGCACGCGGACATCGTCCGGGAACTGCTGGACAACCCGGCGGACCGGGCCGACCTGCACCCGGCGTACCTGAAGCACCCGGTCCCGGACCCGGCGACGGGCACCCGCCCGGCCTCGGCACCGCCCGCGGCCCCCACGTCCGCGGCACCTTCATCCGCGCCACCCGCGGCGCCCACCTTTGCACCGCCCACGGCCTCCGCCTCGGCACCGCCCGCCGCGCCTGCTTCCGCGCCGCCCGCCA
>NZ_JBEZGQ010000150.1:0-12450 GCF_040650095.1 Actinoplanes sp. NPDC048791
CCGAGCAGGAGGACCGAGCGGTCTCGGTGCTGCGCCGCAAGCTCGGCAAGCCGCGGGTGCTGGCTTTCGCCAACCCCAAGGGCGGCGTGCACAAGACGACCGCCACCGTGCTCGCCGCGGCCACCATCGGCAGTGTGCGCGGCCGGGGCGTGCTGGCCTGGGACGACAACGAGCTGCGCGGCACGCTGGGCCTGCGGGCCGGCAGTGCCCGGCACGCCCGCACGATCCGGCACCTGGTCAGTGAGCTGCTCGAGATCGAGAACATGCACGGCGAGCAGATGATGTCGCACCTGGACGACTTCCTGCGGCACGCCTCCGACGGCTCGTACGACGTGCTGGCCGGCGAGGAGAACCCCCGTTTCGCCCAGCGGCTCGACCAGAGCACCGTGCGCCGGGTGATGGATCTGCTGCGCCGCACCCACGACGTCATCTGCGTCGACACCGGCAACAACGTCGAGAGCGTCAACTGGCAGACCGTGATGCGCAGCGCCGACCAGCTGGTCATCACCACGGTGCCGCGCGAGGACGCCGCGTTCACCGCCGACTGGATGCTGGACGTGCTCAACGAGACCGGCATGGAGGATCTGGTCGCCAACGCGGTGACGTTGATCTCCTGTCCGTCGCCCGGCAAGCTGCCGCTGCTCGACGATCTGGCCAAGCATTTCGCCACCCGGACGCGGGCCGTCGCGGTGGTCCCGTACGACCCTGCGCTCGAGGTCGGGTCATCGATCGAGTACAGCGTGCTCCAGCCGGAGACCCGCCAGGCGTGGCTGCGCGCCGCGGCTGTGATGATCGAGCCATTCGCCGAATAGATCGATTCTCTCAAGAGACCCGGTGTCAGCGGTGCACCGCGGGGCCGCACCGGACTAGGCTCTGGCGAGTCCGGAAACGCCGCGGCAAAGGGGGCCCTGGGTGTCTGACTCGTTCGTGCATCTCCACGTGCACACCGAGTATTCGATGCTCGACGGCGCCGCCCGGGTCAAGGATCTGCTCGCCGAGGCCAACCGCCTCGGCATGCCGGCCGCGGCGATCACCGACCACGGCAACATGCACGGGGCGTACGACTTCTACAAGCAGGCCACGGCAGCCGGGGTCACCCCGGTGATCGGTGTCGAGGCGTACGTCGCCCCCGAGTCGCGGCTGACCAAGAGCCGGATCAAGTGGGGCCGCCCGGAGCAGAAGGGCGACGACGTCGCCGGCAACGGCGCCTACACCCACATGACCATGTGGGCCCGCAACGCCGTCGGGCTGAAGAACCTCTTCCGGCTCAACTCGCGGGCCTCCATCGAGGGCCAGCTCGGCAAGTACCCGCGGATGGACTTCGACATCATCGCGGAGCACGCCGAGGGCATCATGGGCACCACCGGCTGCCCGTCCGGCGCCGTGCAGACCCGGCTGCGGCTGGGTCAGTTCGACGAGGCGCTGAAGTCCGCGGCGAGGTACCAGGAGGCTCTGGGCCGGGAGAACTACTTCCTCGAGATCATGGACCACGGCCTGTCGATCGAGAAGCGGGTCCGCGACGGCCTGCTGGAGATCGGCCGCAAGCTCAACATCCCGCCGCTGGTCACCAACGACTCGCACTACACGCACGAGGCCCAGGCCGAGGCGCACGACGTGCTGCTGTGCGTGCAGACCGGCAGCAACGTCGCCGACCCCAACCGGTTCCGCTTCGACGGCGCCGGCTACTTCGTCAAGTCGGCCGACCAGATGCGCGCGGTCGACTCGTCCGACGCCTGGCTGGAGGGCTGCCGCAACACCCTGCTGGTGGCCGAGCGGGTGGACACCGACGGCATGTTCTCCTTCAAGAACCTGATGCCCCGCTTCCCGGTCCCGGACGGGCACACCGAGGAGTCCTGGTTCCGCCACGAGGCGTTCGAGGGGCTCAAGCGCCGCTTCCCCGACGGCATCCCGGAGACGCACCTCAAGCAGGCGGAGTACGAGCTCGGGATCATCATCCAGATGGGCTTCCCGTCGTACTTCCTCGTGGTCGCCGACTTCATCCAGTGGTCCAAGCGCAACGGCATCGCGGTCGGGCCGGGCCGTGGCTCGGCCGCCGGCTCGCTGATCGCGTACGCGATGGGCATCACCGACCTGGACCCGCTGCCGCACGGGCTGATCTTCGAGCGCTTCCTCAACCCGGAGCGCGTGTCCATGCCCGATGTCGACATCGACTTCGACGAGCGCCGGCGCGGTGAGGTCATCCGGTACGTGACCGAGCGCTGGGGCGAGGACAAGGTCGCCCAGATCGCGACCTTCGGCACGATCAAGGCCAAGGCCGCGATCAAGGACTCGGCCCGGGTGCTGGGTTACCCGTACGCGGTGGGCGACCGGATCACCAAGGCCATGCCGCCCGCCGTGATGGGCAAGGACATCCCGCTCTCCGGCATCTTCGACAAGGACCACAAGCGCTACAGCGAGGCCGGCGAGATCCGCGCGCTGTACGACACCGATCCGGACGTCAAGAAGGTCATCGACACCGCCCGGGGCATCGAGGGCCTGATCCGGCAGACCGGTGTGCACGCGGCCGGCGTCATCATGAGCGCCGAGCCGATCATCGACCACATCCCGCTGATGCGGCGCCCGGCCGACGGCGCGATCATCACGCAGTTCGACTACCCGACCTGCGAGACGCTGGGCCTGCTCAAGATGGACTTCCTGGGCCTGCGCAACCTGACGATCATCGACGACGCGGTCAAGAACATCGAGCTCAACCACGGCAAGAAGATCGACCTGCTGGCCCTGCCGCTGGACGACAAGCCCACGTACGACCTGCTGGCCCGCGGCGACACGCTCGGCGTGTTCCAGCTCGACGGCGGGCCGATGCGCTCGCTGCTGCGGCTGATGAAGCCGGACAACTTCGAGGACATCTCCGCGGTGCTGGCGCTCTACCGGCCCGGACCGATGGGTGCCGACTCGCACACCAACTACGCGCTGCGCAAGAACAAGCTCCAGGAGATCACCCCGATCCACCCCGAGCTGGAGGAGCCGCTCGAGGAGATCCTCGGCCCGACGTACGGCCTGATCGTCTACCAGGAGCAGGTGCAGCGCGCCGCGCAGAAGCTGGCCGGCTATTCACTGGGCCAGGCCGACCTGCTGCGCCGGGCCATGGGTAAGAAGAAGCGCGAGGTCCTCGACAAGGAGTACGTCTCCTTCCGCGACGGCATGAAGCAGCGCAACTACTCCGACGCCGCGATCAAGGCCCTCTGGGACGTCCTGGTCCCGTTCGCCGACTACGCCTTCAACAAGGCCCACACCGCCGGGTACGGCCTGGTGTCCTACTGGACCGGCTACCTCAAGGCCAACTACCCGGCCGAGTACATGGCCGGCCTGCTCACCAGCGTCGGTGACGACAAGGACAAGATGGCGATGTACCTGGCCGACTGCCGGCGCATGGGCATCCAGGTGCTGCCGCCGGACGTCAACCAGTCCGCCGGCCCGTTCACCCCGGTCGGCAAGAACATCCGCTTCGGCCTGGCCGCGGTCCGCAACGTCGGGCACAACGTCGTGGACGCGATCGTGCGCTGCCGCAAGGACAAGGGCGACTACGGCGACTTCTACGAGTTCCTGTCCAAGGTGGACGCCGTCGCCTGCAACAAGAAGACGGTGGAATCGCTGATCAAGGCCGGTGCCTTCGACTCGATGGGGCACACCCGCAAGGGGCTGCTCGCCGTGCACGCCGAGGCGATCGACGCGTACGCGGACGTCAAGAAGAACGAGGCGGCCGGCCAGTTCGACCTGTTCGCCTCGTTCGGCGAGGACTCCGGCGCGGGCAGCGCGGCCACCGTGGCGATGCCCACGATCGGCGACAGCGAGTGGGACAAGCGCGACAAGCTGGCCTTCGAGCGCGAGATGCTCGGCCTCTACGTCTCCGACCACCCCCTGGCCGGTCTCGAGCAGCTGCTGCACAACTCGGCCGACACGACCATCGCCGCCCTCAACGAGGAAGGCTCGGTGCCGGACGGGCAGGTCGTCACCCTCGCCGGCATCCTCACCGGGGTGCAGCGCCGGATCACCAAGCAGGGCCGGGCCTGGGCCTCGGCCACGCTGGAGGACCTGGCCGGCGGCGTCGAGGCGCTGTTCTTCCCGAACACGTACGAGGTGATCGGCCAGTACATCGCCGAGGACGCCATCGTCATCGTCAAGGGCCGGGTGGACCGCCGCGACGACACCCCGCGGATCATGGCGATGGACATGTCGATGCCCGACGTGACCCACAACCCGGACAGCAAGCCGATCACCCTGACCATGCCGATCACCCGGTGCACCCCGCCGCTGGTCGACGAGCTCAAGGAGATCCTGGTCAGCCACCCGGGCGACGCCGAGGTGCACGTCCACCTGCAGAACGGCAGCCGCACCACGATCTTCCGGCTGGGCGCGGTGCGGGTGGCCCCGACGCCGGCGCTGCGGGCCGACCTGAAGATGATCCTCGGTCCGTCGGCGGTCCTCTGATGCCCACCGCCGCGGTGCTCGGCACCGGGCACACAGGCGGACCTGGCAGGATCGGGGAGTGAACCCCAGCCAGGAGCCGGGCCCCCAGCGCTACGAGCAGGCCCCGCACTACGAGCAGGGCCAGCCGTACGAGCAGGGCCAGTCTTATGACCAGGGCCAGCCGTACGACACGCCGGCCTACCCGTACGGCGAGCCCGTCGACGCCATGGGCTGGGTGCCGGCGCGGCCGAAGCGGCGGCCGTTACGCCGTACCGTGCTTGTCGCGGTCTCGATCACGGCCGCGATGGCCGTCGCCGGTGCCCCGCTCGGCCTGCTCTGGTCCTGGCTCGCGCCGACCATCCCGGTGATCAACGCCGGGCAGAACGGCATCGTGGTCAACGACCCGTCGCCGGAGGAGTACATCGCGGCGGACGCCTGGTTCACCCTGATCGGCTTCGCCTTCGGGCTGCTCGCCGCCGTGCTGATCTGGCTGGTCCTGCGCCGCGACCGGGGCCCCGGCCTGCTGCTCGGGGTGGCCCTGGGCGGCCTGGCCAGCACGCTGGTGATGTGGCAGGCCGGCCGGCTGGTCGGGCTGGCCGCCTGGAACGACTGGCAGGACAGCTCCACCGCCGGGCAGACCTACGGCCGGCCGCCGGATCTGCACGCGCACGGCGCGCTGCTGGTGGCCGCCTTCGCCGCGGTGATCGTGACCACGCTGCTGGCCGGCTGGTCCAACGACCCGGACCTGGAACTGCCGGGAGCCAAGCCCGGCTACGGCCACGATCTGCCGGGCGGGCCCAGCGCGGGCGGGCCCGGTTCGGGCGGGTTCGGTGCGGACGGCTTCAGCTCGGACGGCTTCAGTTCGGGCTCACCGGCCGGGCCAGATCCGACAGCGGCACCGGCACCGCCCGCACCTTGGCCAGCAGACCCGCCTCGCGGTTGAGCAGCCGCAGCTCGGTGCGCAGCCGGGTGGCGGTGTCGACCGCGCCCAGCAGCTCCTGGCGCTCCTCGGTGGTGAGCTGCGCGGTCGCCGCCACCAGGTGGGAGAGCACGGTGGGGTCCTCGGGGACCTGGTCGAGCACCTCGGAGTCGGGCCGCAGCAGGTCCAGGTAGGTGCGGAAGGCGGTCAGCACCCGCGGGGCGAGCAGCGCCGACACCGGGTCGCCGCTCTCCTCGTCGGGCAGCCACTCCACCTCGGCGGTCAGGTACGGGTGGGTGTCCGCCGCGATCGCGAGCACCCGGAAGCGCCGGCGGCCGACGGTGACGATGTCGAAACGGCCGTCGGGCAGCTCGGTGACCTGGCGCAGCTCCGCCGTGCAGCCGACGCCGTAGAGCTGCTCAGGGGTGATCGCCGCCTCGTCGGCCGGGCGCTCGGCGTCACCCTCGGGGGTGGCGACCTCCCAGCCGTACCGGAGGGTGACCACACCGAACTCGTGCGGTTCGTCGTCCGTCGTCGCGACGAGATCGCGCACGAGCGTTCTGTACCGCTCCTCGAAGATGTGCAGGGGCAGGACCAGGCCGGGAAAGAGCACCGTGCCCAGCGGGAAGACCGGGATAATCGCGCCCACGGTGCGAGCGTATCGGCCCGGTAGCTGTCCGCGCGCGCCCCGTCCCGGTGATCTTCATTTCGGCTCGGCGCAAAAGCCACAAAGGCCTCCTTCCCAGTGCCTGGAATGCCGCCCGGGGGCCGGCCGCGGGGCCGCCTAGACTTGACCCGTGCTGAATCGGATCGACCTGCGCGGCTCCCGTCGGGACCCCCGCGGTCTGCTGCCCCGTGCCCAGCTCGACGTGTCCGCTGCCGTCGAGAAGATCCGTCCCGTCGTGACGGCGGTTCGCGAGCATGGGTTCTCGGCGATCCGGGAGGCCACGGAGAGATTCGACGGCGTCGTGCTCGAGCGGCTGCGGGTGCCGGTGGCCGCGATCACCGCCGCCGCCGAGGAGCTCGACCCGGACGTCCGGGCCGCCCTGCTGGTGGCCATCGAGCGCGCCCGCAAGGTGCACGGCGACCAGCGGCGCACCGACATGACCACCCAGGTGGTGCCCGGCGGCACCGTCACCGAGCGGCACGTCCCGGTGTCCCGCGTGGGCCTCTACGTCCCGGGCGGCCTGGCCGTCTATCCGTCCACCGTGGTGATGAACGTGGTGCCCGCCCAGGTCGCCGGCGTCGAGTCGCTGGTCGTGGCCAGCCCGCCGCAGGCGGAGAACGGCGGCCTGCCCGACTCCCGGGTGCTCGCCGCGTGCGCACTTCTCGGCGTCGAAGAGGTGTACGCCGTCGGCGGCGCCCAGGCCATCGCGATGCTCGGCTACGGCTCGGACGGCGTCGACGAGACCGACCGCTGCGAGCCGGTCGACGTGATCACCGGCCCGGGCAACATCTGGGTCACCGCGGCCAAGCGCCTGCTGCAGGGCACGGTCGGCATCGACGCCGAGGCCGGCCCGACCGAGATCGCGATCCTCGCCGACGACACGGCCTCGCCCGCGCACGTCGCGGCCGACCTGATCAGCCAGGCCGAGCACGACCCGGTCGCCGCCAGCGTGCTGGTCACCGACTCGCCGGAGCTGGCCGAGGCGGTCGAGGCGCAGCTGGCCGTGCAGGTGCCGGCGACCAAGCACGAGGCCCGGGTGCGCGAGGCGCTCGGCGGCCGCCAGTCCGGCATCGTGCTGGTCGATGACCTGGAGCAGGGCCTGCGGGTGGTCGACGCGTACGCGGCCGAGCACCTGGAGATCCAGACCCGCGACGCCCGTACGTTGGCGATGCGGGTGCGCAACGCCGGGGCCATCTTTGTCGGCGCGTACTCGCCGGTCTCGCTCGGTGACTACGCCGCCGGTTCCAACCACGTGCTGCCGACCGCCGGCTGCGCGCGGCACTCCTCCGGCCTGTCCGTGCAGTCGTTCCTGCGCGGCATCCACGTGATCGAATACGACGAGGCGGCGCTGCGTGACGTCGCCCCGCACGTGGTGGCCCTGGCCAACGCCGAGGACCTGCCGGCCCACGGGCAGGCCGTGACCGCGAGGTTCCCCTCGTGACCACGATCGACGACCTGCCGATCCGGGACGACCTGCGGGGCAGGTCGCCGTACGGGGCGCCGCAGCTCGACGTCGCCGTGCGGCTGAACACCAACGAGAATTCGTACCCGGTGCCCGACGCCGTGGTGGAGGCGATCGGCAAGGCCGTGCAGGCTGAGCTGCGTGACCTCAACCGCTACCCGGACCGGGACGCGGTCGCGTTACGGGCCGATCTCGCCGACTACCTCGGGCACGGGCTGACCACGGCGCACGTGTGGGCGGCCAACGGCTCCAACGAGGTTCAGCAGCAGCTGCTGCAGGCGTTCGCCGGTCCGGGCCGCACCGCGCTGGGCTTCGGCCCGTCGTACTCGATGCACCCGCTGCTGGCCGCCGGCACCGGCACCCGCTGGATCGGCGCGCTGCGCGACCCCGACTTCGGGCTCAGCCCGGAGTCGGCGGTCGAGCAGATCGACCGGCACGCGCCGGACCTGGTGTTCCTCTGCTCGCCCAACAACCCGACCGGCACGGCCCTGGACCCGTCGGTGGTCGAGGCGGTGCTGGCTGCGGCGCCGGGCATGGTCGTCGTCGACGAGGCGTACGCGGAGTTCGCCCGGCCCGGCACGCCCAGCGCGCTCGCATCGCTGCCCGGCCACCCGCGCCTGGTCGTCACCCGCACGATGAGCAAGGCGTTCGGCTTCGCCGGTGGACGCCTCGGTTATCTGGCCGCCGACCCGGCCGTGGTCGACGCCGTCCAGCTCGTCCGCCTGCCGTACCACCTGTCGTCGCTGACCCAGGCGGCCGCGCGGGCCGCTCTTGCGCACCGCGCCGCCCTGCTCGTCACCGTCGACGCGATCAAGGAGCAGCGCGACCGGATCGTCGCCACCCTGCGGGCGCGGGGCATCCGGGTCGCCGACAGCGACGCGAACTTCGTGCTCTTCGAGGTCGGCGGCGATCAGCACGAGGCCTGGCAGCGCCTGCTGGACCGCGGTGTGCTGGTCCGCGACGTCGGCCTGGCCGGCTGGCTGCGGGTCACCGCCGGCACAGCATCCGAAACCGACGCCTTCCTGGGAGCCCTTCAGTGACTCGGACTGCGCGCATCGAGCGCGTCACCAATGAGACCAAGGTGCTCGTCGAGATCGACCTCGACGGCACCGGCAAGGGCGACCTGGCCACCGGCGTGGGGTTCTACGACCACATGCTCAACCAGCTGGCCAAGCACGGCGGCTTCGACCTGACCGTGCGCACCGAGGGCGACCTCGAGATCGACGCCCACCACACGATGGAGGACACGGCCATCGCGCTGGGCGACGCCTTCGCGCGGGCGCTCGGCGACAAGGCCGGCATCCGGCGGTACGGCTCGGCGACCATCCCGATGGACGAGGTGCTGGTCCGCGCGGCCGTCGACCTGTCCGGCCGGCCGTACGTGGTGCACGAGGAGCCGGAGCTGGCGCCGTACATCGGGCCGGTCTATCCGACCAGCATGACCCGGCACATCTTCGAGTCGTTCGGCCACGCCGCCAAGGTGACGCTGCACGTCAGCGTGCTCCGCGCGGCCCGGGACGGCGGCAAGGCGGACGCCCACCACGTGGTGGAGACGCAGTTCAAGGCGTTCTCGCGGGCGCTGCGCGAGGCAGTGGAGATCGACCCGCGCAACGCCGGCGCGCTGCCGTCGACGAAGGGCGTGCTGTGAGCAGCATCGTCCCGATCCTGCTGCTCGGGCTGGGCGGCATGCTCGTCGGCGGGGTGATCTCGCTGTCCCGGCAGGGCGCCACCAAGTTCAGCATCGGCCTGGTCGCCGCGCTGGCGTTGCTGGCGCTGGCCGGTGGCGTCCTCTGGCTGATCCCGGGAGACAGCTGATGAGCAATGTGGTGATCCTGGACTACGGCTCCGGAAATCTGCGGTCCGCCGAGCGGGCTGTCGCGCGTACCGGTGCCGACGTGACGGTGACCGACGACCTGGCCGCCGCGGCCGCCGCGGACGGCCTGGTCGTGCCCGGGGTGGGCGCTTACGCGGCGTGCATGGCCGGCATCGAGAAGCTCGGCGCCGGCCCGGTCATCGCCGAGCGGGTCACCGCCGGCCGGCCGGTGCTGGGCATCTGCGTCGGCATGCAGATCCTGTTCGAGTCCGGCGTCGAGCACGGCGTCGAGACCCGGGGCCTGGGCCTGCTGCCGGGCGCGGTGACCCGGCTGGCCGCCCGGCGCATCCCGCACATGGGGTGGAACACGGTGTCCGTGCCGGACGGTTCGGTGCTGCTCGACGGGCTGTCGGCGACGACACGGTTCTACTTCGTCCACTCGTACGCGGCGTCGGACCTCGGTGCACTGCAGGCCGTCGGGGCCCGGGTGACGACGGCCGCGCATGATCAGCCGTTCGCCGCTGTCGTGGAGCACGGCCCGCTGTCGGCGGCGCAGTTCCACCCGGAGAAGTCCTCCGACGCCGGGTACGCGCTGCTCAGCAACTGGGTGTCGGGTCTGCCCTCTGCCGCCGTACGGTGAGCAAGGAGCGCGCCCGGCGGCGGGCCGAACGGCTCGCCGTCCTGGAGAAGCAGAAGGCCGTCCGGGCCCGCCGGTCCACCCGGCGGCAACGCCGCCGCGCCCTGGTGCGTTCCCTCAAGCTCAAGCGCCGCCCCAGCTCCGGCACCCTGTACCGGCGCAGCCGGGCCCAGCGCACCGGCATCGCGATCATCCCGTTGATCGCGGCGCTGGCGGTGTGGTTCCTGGTGCCGGAGCTCGCGCTGCGCCTGGTGCTCATCGCCATGATCGTCCTGGTGCTGCCGGCCCTCGTGGTCGTGGTGCTGGGCCGCCGTTTCTGACCGTTCCCGCTGTCCTTGATCGGAGTTCCGCTGTGACCCTCACCCTGCTGCCCGCTGTCGACGTCGCCGACGGTCAGGCGGTCCGCCTCGTCCAGGGCGCCGCGGGCTCGGAGACGAGCTACGGCGACCCGCTCGAGGCGGCGCTGGCCTGGCAGAACGACGGCGCGGAGTGGGTGCACCTGGTCGACCTCGACGCCGCGTTCGGCCGGGGCTCGAACGCCGCGCAGCTGGCCGACGTGATCAGCCGGCTCGACGTGAAGGTGGAGCTCTCCGGCGGCATCCGTGACGACGCGTCGCTGCGCGCGGCCCTGGCCACCGGCGCGGCCCGGGTCAACATCGGCACGGCCGCACTGGAGGACCCGGAGTGGTGCGACCGGATCTGCGCCGAGTACGGCGACCGGGTGGCGATCGGGCTCGACGTGCGCTGCCGTACCCTGGCGGCCCGGGGCTGGACCCGCGAGGGCGGCGACCTCTTCGAGATCCTGGAACGCCTCGACAAGGCCGGCGCGGCCCGGTACGTGGTCACGGACATCACCAAGGACGGCACGATGCGCGGCCCGAACCTGGACCTGCTGCGCGAGGTGTGCGCCCGGACCGACAAGCCGGTGATCGCCAGCGGCGGCGTGTCCACCCTGGACGACCTGCGTGCCCTGGCCACGCTGGAGCCGATCGGGGTCGAGGGCGTGATCGCGGGCAAGGCGCTCTACGCGGGCGCGTTCACGGTCCGCGAGGCGATCGAGGCGCTGGCCTCGGCATGATCACCCGTTTCGGCTCGGGCGGTCCGTGGGAGGAGCGCTACGGCTACTCCCGCGTCGTGCGAGCGGGCAACCTGCTGGTCACCGCCGGCTGCACGGCGACGGTGGACGGGGTCGTGACGGGGATCGGCGATCCGCGGGCGCAGGCGCTGACGGCGTTCGGGATCGCGCTGGACGCGCTGGCCGGGGCGGGTGCGGGGATCGATAGTGTGATCCGCACCCGGATGTATGTGACCGACGCGGCGTACTCGGATGCGGTGGCGGGGGCGCACGGGTCGCTGTTCGCCGCGGTACGGCCGGTGGCGACGCTGGTCGTGGTCGCGGGGCTGCTCGATCCCCAGCACCTGGTGGAGGTCGAGGTCGAGGCGTACGTCTGATCCGGGGTCAGTCGATCCGGAAGACTGCGACCCGGTCGGCGATCGCCTCGAACTGGCCGGGGTCGGCCTTGTCGACCAGCCCCAGCCGCACGTAGAAGGTGACCCCACCCGGCACTTCGCGGGGGAACGCCCGCAGCACCGCCCGCGCCTCCGCCAGGTCGGTGACCTCGGTCAATGTCACCGGCGTGCGGCGGCGTCCCGCCGCCAGCTCACCGCGGCCGGCGGCTCGGATGTTGCGGGCCCAGTCGCTCTGCGGCAGCGCCGAGACCACATAGCGCCGGCCGTGCACAGTCAGCGGCGAGACCGGGGTGGGACGCGGCTCGCCGCTGCGCCGCCCCGGCACGATCAGCACCCGGACCGTGCCCAGGGGCAGGCCGAGCCGGGACATCAGCCGGACGACCCGGTTGGCGAACGGGAGCCAGGACGGCAGCCTGCCGGTGGACTGAGTCATGCCTATCCCTTCGATCATCGAAGCTTTCCGGTCGACGGTAGACTCCTTCGAGTGTCGAAGCAACTGAACGCGGACCTGCGCGATGAGGCGGCCCAAGCCGCGGCGGACTTCGGTGCCGCGGCCGACGTGGTCGACGAGGCAGCGGCTGCAACGTTCGGAATAAATCGGACTGACCTGCGCATCCTGGGGCTGGTCCACACCGCCGGTGCCATGTCCGCGACGGCGCTGGCCGGCGCGGCCGAACTGAGCCCGGCGGCCACCACCACGGCGATCCACCGGCTCGGCGCGGCCGGATATCTCACCCGCACCGTGGACGAAAGCGACCGGCGGCGAGCGGTGGTCGCCTTGACCCCGGAGGCCGAGGAGCTGATCAGTCGGGTCTACGGTCCGGTCGAGCGGGCCGGGCGCCGGGTGCTGGCCGCGTACTCCCCGGAAGAGCTCGCCCTGATCACCGGCTTCCTGCGCCGCGGCATCGACATGCAGCTCGCCGAGGCCGACCGGATCCGCACCATGAACGCCTAGCGCGCCGTCTCGTGGCGGCGCCAGGCCTCGCGCAAAACCGCCACCGCGGCCGGCACGGCGGGCCGGGCCGCCGAGGCCTCCCGCCAGGCCACCACCACC